>DRKH01000558.1 GCA_011051825.1 Desulfobulbus sp. | reverse complement strand
TAACTATGTGTTTTCATCTATCTTAAACCTGCAAGTGTTCAGGGGTGCCGTAGATTCGTTCAGACGTGACCGGCCGTAGGTAAGCGAGCCTGCGAGACTCCGGGTAAGCGAGCCTGCGAGACTCCGGGTAAGCGAGGGACGAGACTCCGTGTGGTGCCCCTGAACACTTACGCATCAGGTTACAGCAGGAGATGAGCTGATCCCAGTGCGGGAACGTTGCTCCGGGCATGCGCCTAGTGGAGTGCATCCGGATCCAGTTTATGCGCCGGAGCTACTTCCCCATCAGGGTCGATCTCGTTGTGCTCTTCGGGGGCAATTTCCGGTGTCGGTCTGTTCTGCTGTTCCCGGACGGCCTTGGGAATCTTGGATTCCGGGAGGACAAAGTCTCGAATTTTCTCAATTTCCTCGCTCAGCCCCTCTTCAGCCTGGCATGTAGGGCAATCCCGAACATGACGATCGACAAACTCCATCATCCGTGCCGGAGCCATGGTTTCCTGTTGAATTCGAATGTACCAGTCCTTTGCCAGTCGTATCAGTTGCTTGCATTCCATACTCAAAAAGAAGGTCTACTCTTCATTCCCGGCAAGGCCCGGGTCTTGAAAAAATGATAATTGTGAATCTGAAAACAGATTGATTATAATAAAAAGTTGTTTTTCAGGTCAATAGTTATTACATGACGACATGCGGAAGTGGAAAGGGCACTGGTGGCCCTCCCGGACTTCAAATCCGGTGTAACGGGTGAGTAACCCGTTAGGTGGGTTCGATTCCCATGCACTTCCGCCAGTTCTTTTTTTTCTTAAGCGACCTCTGCCTCGGTGTCTTTTTTCAGCAGGGGGTGGCCCATCTCTTCTCTCTGCTGCACATACGCTCCGGCGACCGCCCGGGCAATCTGACGAATTCGACCGATATAACGGGTACGCTCGGCCACGGAGATGGCTTTGCGCGCATCGAGCAGGTTAAAGCTGTGTGAGCATTTGAGGCAGTAGTCGTAGGCGGGCAGGATAAGTCCTTTCCCCACCAGTTTATGCGCTTCCCGCTCATAGTTGTCAAAGGCGGCGACCAGATCGTCGACATTGGCCTCTTCAAAGTTGAAGGCCGAGAATTCCCGTTCCGCCTGTTGGAATATCTGGCCGTAGGTGACCTGCTCATTCCAGCGGATGTCGTAGACCGAATCTACCTTCTGCAGGTACATGGCAATCCGTTCCAGGCCATAGGTGACTTCAACGGTTATCGGTTTAAGATCAATGGAACCCGCCTGCTGAAAGTAGGTAAACTGGGTGATTTCCATGCCGTCCAGCCAGACCTCCCAGCCCAGGCCCCAGGCACCAAGGGTCGGGGATTCCCAGTCGTCTTCGACAAAACGGATATCGTGTTCCAGCAGGTTGAGACCGAAGCGCTGCAGGCTTTCCAGGTACATGTCCTGGATCTCTTTGGGCGAGGGCTTGAGGACGACCTGGTATTGATAGTAATGTTGCAGCCGATTGGGGTTTTCACCATAACGGCCATCGGTCGGCCGTCGGGATGGCTGGACATAGGCGGCCTTCCACGGCTCCGGCCCCAGAGAACGAAGCAGGGTGGCGGGGTGAAAGGTGCCGGCCCCGACTTCCATGTCATAGGGCTGCAGGACGGTACATCCCTGCGAGCCCCAGTAACTGTTCAGGGCGGCAATGATATCTTGAAAATACATGATAAAAAGAGTTTTCCGTGTTGATAGTTTACAAATGATGACTACAATAACGTCCCAGTGTACCATAGCAAGGAAAGAGGGTAAATACATTTTCATAACCTGAGCAAAGGAGTGTTGGCAATGATTGTGATGCCGCCGGTGGAGAAACTGCAAAAAATCTTTGCCGAGACCAGAAATATTGCTGTTGTCGGTCTGTCGCCCAAAGAGAATCGGCCCAGTCATCAGGTTGCCCGGTATCTGTTGGAAGCCGGATATACGGTTATTCCTGTCAATCCCGGCCATGAACAAATACTTGGCCGAAAATGTTATCCGGATCTGCTCTCCATTGAAGGACCCGTTGACGTGGTGGATATCTTTCGTCGCGCCGATCAGGTCGAGCCGATTGTCCGTGATGCCGTGTCCATTGGTGCCCGGGTGGTCTGGATGCAGCAGGGGATCGTCAATGAGCGGGCCGCTGTCCTGGCCGAGCAGGCCGGGTTGACGGTTATCATGGATCGCTGCATGAAGGTGGATCATATGCAGTTTGCCGTTTCCAGAGGACAGAGGACAGAGGACAGTAGCCACAACTCGGAATCAGGAACCTGAAAATAGAACGCTGAACTGCTTACCCCCATGGAACCAAAACATATTCGCATCCACGGTGCCCGGATGCATAATCTGAAAAATATATCCGTTGATCTGCCGCGCAATAAGCTGGTGGTCTTTACCGGATTGTCGGGCTCGGGCAAGTCGACCCTGGCCTTTGATACCCTGTATGCCGAAGGACAGCGCCGGTACGTAGAATCGCTTTCCACCTACGCCCGTCAGTTCCTGGGGCAGATGGACAAGCCGGACGTCGACCTGCTTGAGGGGTTGTCTCCGGCGGTTTCCATTGAGCAGAAAACCACCAGTAAAAACCCCCGTTCCACCGTGGGGACGGTAACGGAGATCTATGATCATCTGCGCCTGCTTTTTGCCCGGGCCGGGCAGCCCCACTGTCCCAAGTGCGGCGACCCCATTCGTTCCCAGTCCATTGAGGACATGGTAACAACCCTGCTTGCCCGACCCGAAGGAGAAAAGATCATTTTGCTGGCGCCTTTGGTCATCGGTAAGAAAGGGCAGCATGAACAGGTGTTGCAGCGGTTGCGGAAAGAGGGCTATGTCCGCATTCGGATAGACGGCAAGATCGTTTCCCTTGCAGAGACTATTGCGCTGGAGAAAAATAAACGGCATACCCTTGAGGTGGTGGTTGACCGGCTGGTTGTAAAACCGGGCCTGCGGCGGCGGCTTGATGAATCCGTGACCACGGCGGTGGGACTGAGCGAGGGAACCATGCTGGCCTTTCTGCCGGAAACCGGTGAAGATATTCTGTTCAGCGAATCCGCCGCCTGTCATCGTTGCAGTATTTCGGTGCCGAACCTTTCAACCCAGCTGTTTTCTTTCAACAATCCCCAGGGCGCCTGCTCCGTCTGCAGCGGCCTGGGGGCCAATCAGTTTGTCGATGAACGGCTGGTTGTTCCCGATGATGGACTCAGTCTGAACCAGGGGGTTATCGCGCCCTGGAATCGGCGCAAGCTGGCCACCTATTCCAGCCAGTGGCAGGAGGCCCTTGCCCGTCATTACGACTTTGACCTGGATACGCCGTTTAACAAGCTGCCGGCAAAGATCAGAAAGAAGATTTTATATGGTACCGGGCGGGAAAAAATCGAGTTTCAGCACCAGCGGGGTCGGAGAAAACTCATCTCCACCATTTCTTTTGAAGGGGTTATTCCGCGCCTGAATCGCCTGTTCCGTGAAACGAGCTCCAACCGGGTGCGGGAAGAAGTAGGCCGTTTCATGAGTGAGCAGCCCTGCCCGGGCTGCCATGGAGCCCGCCTGAAGCCCGAGGCCCTGGCCGTACGGATCGGTCGCTGGTCGATTATGGAGATGACGGCCCTGTCCATTGAGCAGCTCATTGTTGAACTGGGCACCATTGAGTTTGAGCCCCGTGAGGCCTTTATTGCCGAACCTATCCTTAAGGAAGTGCTTGAACGGTTGTCCTTCCTGCAGGGGGTCGGGCTCGGGTATCTTTCACTGGACCGAAAATCCGGTACCCTTTCCGGTGGTGAGGCCCAGCGGATTCGACTGGCCTCAC
>DRKH01000557.1 GCA_011051825.1 Desulfobulbus sp. | reverse complement strand
TTTACAATCGATTGGAACTTTTAATTTGTTACCCTGCCAATGTCAAGCAAAATCGACAGATATGCCGTGCACAGAAATTCTGAAGTGAACCATCAGCAATACTCATGAAAGCGCAAATCAAGGCGGTGAACGACTACATGTCGTTGCAAGACGTGAAAGAGCAGCAGAAAATGTGCTGAAAACGACAGGGAACAGGAGGCACGTCAAGGCGGCAGCCGGCCAAAAAAAGGCGGTATTCACCAATCGGCCAAGGTCAACTTTTTCTTCAAAAGAAATGAACGATCAGTGAGATCGACCGACAGGCCCCGGAGCATGGCGTGCTCAGGAGGGAAGGCGCGACATCAGGTTTCACCATAATTCTGCCGGACCAGAACTTCCCGCGGCCTTGAGCCGTCAGCCGGGCCGACGATGCCCTCTTTTTCCATGACCTCGATCATCCTGGCCGCCCGGTTATAGCCGACCCGTAACCGGCGCTGAACCATGGAAATCGAAGCCTGTCCGGTCTCGGTGACCACGGCCACGGCCTCATCATATTTGGCATCATAATCCACCGCCGAAGTGTCGGCCTCTTCCTCGTCTTTTTCCACCACCTGCATGACCGATTCATCATACTCGGCCGCGCCCTGCTCTTTTAGAAAACTTATAATCCGTTCGGTTTCCTGTTCGGAAATAAAGGCGCCATGGATACGCTGCAGTTTTGCCGCACCCGGCGGCAGAAACAGCATATCCCCCATACCGAGCAGGTGTTCGGCCCCGGAACCGTCAAGGATGGTTCTGGAGTCGACCTTGGAAGAGACCTTGAACGAGATCCTGGTCGGGAAGTTGGCCTTGATCAGCCCGGTCAGGACATCCACCGACGGCCTCTGGGTGGCAAGCATGATATGCATACCGGCAGCTCTGGCCATCTGGGCCAGCCGGGCAATCGAGGTTTCCACATCCTTTGAAGCCACCATCATCAAATCGGCCAGCTCATCAACAATAATAACAATATACGGCAGTTTTTCCTCTGCAACCTGGTTATAGGAATCAAAGGATTTCACCCGGAGTTCTTCAAGCAGCCGGTAGCGACGCTCCATCTCCCGTACGGCCCAGATAAGTGCCCGGCTGGCCATTTTCGGCTCAACCACCACCGGGTGCAGCAGATGCGGAATCCCCTCATAGACCGAGAGCTCAATCCGCTTGGGATCTATCATGAGCAGGCGGACATCCTCGGGCGTTGCCTTAAAGAGGATTGAGGCGATAAAGGCGTTGATGGCAACCGACTTGCCGGCCCCGGTGGCCCCGGCAATAAGCAGATGCGGCATCCGGGTCAGGTCGGCAATAACCGGTTGACCGACGACATCAAAACCAAGCCCGAGACTGAGGGGGGAATCGGACCGGCGATAGTCCTCGGCAAGGAGGATATCGCGCAGAAAGACGGTCTTGCGAACCGGGTTGGGAATTTCAATGCCAAGGGCGGCTTTGCCGGGAATGGAACCGACGACTCTGACCCGGTCCACCTTTATGGCCATGGCCAGATCATCGGCCAGACCGACGATCTTGTTTATCTTGACCCCGGCCGCCGGTGCAAACTCATAGGTCGTGACCACCGGTCCCGGTGAAATACCCTCAACCGTGCCCTGCACCCCGAAATCCTGGAGTTTGGCGACGAGGATCTTGCTGACCTCAAAGAAATGCTTCCGATCAACCTTTTGACTTTTCTGTTCATTTTTATCGAGCAGGGACAGTTGCGGCAGCCGGTATTCTCCACTCTTCAGAGGCCGGAGGACAAATTCCTTTTCCTCCGGTTCAGGTGGAACCTCGTGCCTGACCGGCTCATGGACCAAGGGTTCCGCCGGTTGGAGCGGAGGAGGAGCAACGGCCTCGGGCTCGACGATTTTCACCTTCGGTTCCGCCCTCTTCTTTGCTGATTTTCCTGCAACACGAGGGGCCGGCGTGGTAATTTTTTTTGCAAGCCGGCTGCCTCGGTTCAGAAAACGGCCAACGGTTGTTACCGGAGAAAATCTGACCGAGGCCATCAGGGAAAAAATCAACAGCAAAAGGAGCAGCAGGACCGAGCCCACGCCACCGAGGACCGCACCAAGCAGACTCCAGACCAGTCCGCCGAGATAGCCGCCGGGTGTGATAAACCGGCTTGAAAAAAACAGCTGATTGCTCGTTGCCAGCAGCGCAGAGGAGGAGATCAGCAGGCCGGTGATACCGGCGACCACAAAGGGCAGACGACTGACGGAGCTGCCGGGGACCAGTGTCATTACAGCGGAATACAGCAGGACAAAGACCGGAAAAACAGCTGTCAGACCGAAAAATGAAAAAAGATAATGGGCAGTATAAAACCCGAAGGAACCACACCAGTTTGCGGCCGGTTCCTGAAGTTCAGGATTGGGACCGAGCAGGGGCAGCGCGTAACTGAGCAGGCAGAGAAAGAGAAAAACGGCACAGAAAAGAAAGAGAACAGCGATGACTTCCTGTCCGAAACGACTCTGATTCTGTGGGTTCTTGCGTGGCGGCATAAAAACAGATATCGATCGGCAGCCTGATTATATTATGGAAAAACAGAGAAATAGAATAATTATTCGTCGGAGCTTTCTGACTGCAGAGCATCCAGGATGCCATTTATGAAGGCAACCGCATCGGATGTTGAATAGCGCTTTGCGACCTCCAGTGCCTCGTTGATTGCAACCTGGGCCGGAACATCATCACTGTAGAGCATTTCATAGGCTGCAATCCGCAGAACATTGCGATCAACAACCGTCATCCGCTCCAGACGCCAGTTTTTTGCATGGGTCGCCAGCAACCTGTCAAGCTCCGGTAAATGCGCACACAACCCGAGGATAACCTGCCGGGCATAGGGGAGCGCTTTTTCTCCGCTATCAAAACTGGCGACAAACTCATCAAGCTCAGCGATCACTGCCTGTTCATCGCTGGAGCGGCCCTGAAAGTCGTGACCATACAAAAACTGCAGGGCCAGTTCCCTTGATTTTCTGCGCAACCCCATATTTTTTTTAATTCTGAGTTTTGAGTTTCAAGTGCTGAGTTCCGGATTTTGAGTCAGGTTGCAACTCTCAGTCCGGCAACTTCATCTTTTTCGGGATAATTTATCCGGAAATTGCCCACAACGTAGTGTTGATCCGTGCTATTTTCATAGTTCGAAGTCTACGCTATCTGTTGTGGCCGTGACGAAAAGCCGAAGTCTGCGCTCCGCTTATCTGGTCCAGCCATGCCGGTTTATCCGATAACTTCCATCAGATGAATCATTTCCAGGGCGGCAACAGCCACATCCGAGCCCTTGTTTCCCGCCTTGGTCCCGGCCCGCTCGATAGCCTGTTCAATGGTTTCGGTGGTCAGCACCCCGAACAAAACGGGTACACCGGCATCAAGCATAACCTGAGCGGTTCCCTTGGCCACCTCACCGGCAACATAGTCAAAATGCGGGGTCGCGCCCCTGATGACCACTCCGATGCAGATGACGGCATCATACTTGCCGGATTTAGCCATCCTCTGGGCAACCAGAGGAATCTCAAAGGCTCCCGGTACCCGGGCCACATCGATATCATCATCGTTGACCCCGGAACGTACCAGACTGTCCAAAGCACCCTCAAGCAACTTTTCGCAGATAAACGAATTAAATCGGGCAACGATGATACCGATCTTTCGTCCCTGCCCCTGCAGATTCCCCTCTATATAGTTCGCCATTCCCTCTTCCCTTGACTGCAGCGGTCGTGACCGCTTTTTTCTCTATTTTTCCAAATCGATGACCGCATCATGCGCCCATCGGTGATCCTCAGACCGGACACTGTACCACTCAAGGATCCCGATGCACATTCTCCAGCGGCTCTTCGCCATAGAGCTCCAGCAGGTGCCCCATTTTGTCCCGTTTACATTTCAAATACTGCTTATTTTCCGACTCACCGGGGATCTCGATGGGAAAACGGTCAACAACCTTGAGACCATACCCTTCCAGACCGACAATTTTTTTCGGATTGTTGGTCAACAGCCGCATCTCCCGCACTCCCAGGTCCCGAAGAATCTGGGCCCCGATACCATAATCGCGCAAATCCGGTTTAAAGCCCAGTTTTACATTTGCCTCAACGGTATCCATGCCCTCTTCATCCTGCAGTTTATAGGCCTTGAGCTTGTTGACAAGTCCTATACCACGCCCTTCCTGACGCATGTACAGGACAACCCCGCTGCCCTCCTGGGCGACCATCTGCATGGCCGCATGGAGCTGTTCACCGCAGTCACAGCGGGCCGAGCCAAAGACATCACCGGTCAGACATTCGGAATGGACCCGAACCATAACCGGTTTTTCCGGATCGATTTCCCCTTTGACCAGGGCCACATGCTCGAAGCTGTCCACATCATTTCTGTAGGCAATAACCCGGAATTCACCGGCATGCTCGGTGGGCAGGCGCGCTTCTGCGGCCCGGTGAACCAGCAGATCTTTGCGCAGCCTGTAGGCGACCAGATCGGCAACTGTGGCAATTTTAAGATCATGCTCGGCGGCAAATTTCTCCAGATCCGGCATCCGGGCCATGGTGCCGTCCTCCTTCATGATCTCACAGATAATACCGGCAGTCCGCATTCCCGCCAACCGGGCAAGATCGACCGAACCCTCGGTCTGGCCGGTACGGACAAGAACTCCGCCCTTGCGTGCCCTTAAGGGAAATATATGGCCGGGGCTGATGATATCACGGGGGGTGGCATCCGGATCCACCGCCGCTTCAATGGTACGAGCCCGGTCGGCTGCTGAAATGCCGGTGCTGACCCCGGTTCTGGCTTCAATACTGACCGTAAACCCGGTGCCGTACGGCGACTGATTGTTCTGCACCATCATGGGCAGGCCGAGTTGTTCGATAATATCCGGACTCATGGCCAGACAGATCAGGCCCCGGCCATGGGTAGCCATGAAGTTGATTGCTTCCGGGCTTACCTTTTCGGCGGCCATGCACAGGTCGCCCTCATTTTCCCGATCCTCATCATCCACCAGAATGACCATTTTGCCATCCTGAATATCCTTGACCACTTCTTCTATTGGGCTGACTGCCATTGCAAACCTCGTTCTATTCAGGTTCCGGGTTTCAGGTTCCGGGTTTCAGGTTTGACACTGCTTAAGCCTTTGGAGTGGGCTACCTGGAGAAGGAACTCAACGAGGAACGTTTATCTTTTATGCTTCTACTTAGGGATAGTCTATTTCAAAAAACCGTGCTCAGCGAGAAAGGCAGGGTTGATCCTGCTTTCCTGCGTCGTTGAGACCGATTGCTCCGAG
>DRKH01000556.1 GCA_011051825.1 Desulfobulbus sp. | reverse complement strand
CCATTGCCTGCATATCGCCGGTTCCGCTCTTTGGAAAGACCTGCCAGTCGGTCTTCAGACCAAGCATGGTGAGGGCGGCAAAGACCAGGGAAGCAAGGGCAAAGCCCAGCGGCCCGGCAAACCTGGTGACCTTTTTTGCGGGGATATCGCCCTCTTCCGGGGTTGCCATCATGATCGCAAAGGCGATAAGGATGGCAACGGCGCCGACATAGATGAGCATCTGCATCATGGCGAGGAAGGGAGAGAGCAGGAAATAATATACTCCGGCAACCCCGGTGAAACAGAGGGCCAGTCCGGCAACACAGCGGACAAGCCGTTTGGAGATAGTCGCAATCAGAGCCCCGACCACAATCAGGCCGATGGTGGCGAGAAAGACCAGACCGACAAAGCTTTCAGCCGTAAAAAGCGACGGATTAGCAGCTGTCTGACAGATTGTTGCTTGCATCAGCCCTGTTCCTCCAGTCGTTTAAGTAAGTCAAAGATGTAGTCCTCTTTTCTGGTACTGGCCAGGTTGTAATCCTTGGAAAACTGGATGGCACCGAAGTTGCAACTTTCGATACAGGTGCCGCAGAGACTACAGGTGGTGAAATCGAGGTGATACTTGGTCAGGGCCTTTTTCTTTTCCCCTTCCGGCTTTTTACCGGCAAGCGATATACAGCCCGAAGGACAGGAACGCTGGCACATGCCGCAGACGACACATTTGGGCTTGCCGGTCTTCTCGTTGCCGACCAGTTCGATATGGCCGCGAAACTTCTCGGTCATCTCCGGAACAAACCAGGGGTACTGTTCCGTCACCACCGGTTTGAAAAATTCTCTGGCAGTGATGGAGAGCCCAACAACCAGGCTCTTTGCTCCGCCAAATACATCGTTCCAGTATTCACTCATGATTCAATACGCATCCTAAATTAATTGTGATGGACTCGTAAAAACTCAAGTATCGTTCCACTCGCTGTCCAAAGACTCGTTTCACGTGCCGTGATACCGGAAATCCTGCAGAGGTTTTCCAGTCACATGCGGGCAGATTGCTCATAGGTCGTCACGGGCACCCCGCTTTCGGAGTCTCAAGCTGCACGGTCGCGATCGACCGCACAGACGGGCTATAGCGAGTGCCTGTCCATAAATGGTCTTTTCGCCCAATCTCTGCATCATGATCAGACCCTAAAAAATCTTGATAAATGCTGCGGTCATGAGCAGATTTACCATGGAAAACGGGATCAGGATTTTCCATGACAGATTGAGCAGTTTATAGACCTGGGTCCTTGGATAGGTCCAGCGGACCCAGATGACGGTGAACAGAAGTATATAAATCTTGATCAGGAACCACCAGACCCCGGGAAAGAGGCCGAATGGACAATCCCAGCCGCCGAGAAAGAGAATGGTAATCAGACAGGCACCGACAACCATATTCAGGTACTCACCCATCATGAACAGACCAAAACCCATGGAACCATACTCGGTCATATGCCCGGCAATAAGCTCGGATTCGGCCTCGGCCATGTCAAAGGGGGCGCGGTTAGTTTCCGCCACCGAGCAGATAAAGAAGATAACAAAGGAAACCGGCATGATAATGGCCTGGGCAAGGGAATGATTGACCAGAGGAAAAATATTCCAGTTCCAGAAACCGCCCTGCTGGTGGAGGGCAATATCCTCCAGATTCATGGAGCCGGTCAGCATGACCACGGTAATAACGGTGACCAGCATCGGAATTTCATAGGCCAGATTCTGGGACACCGCGCGGGCGGCGGCAATGAGTGAATACTTGTTGCCGGAAGCCCAGCCGCCGAGCAGAACAGCCATCATCCCGATAGAGGCCAGCGCAAAGAGCAGCAGAACTGAAAGCTCAACCGCCCGCGCCTGTACGTTGCCGGCAAAGGGAATAACCGCCATCGAGGTCAGGGCCGGAATCATGGCCAGGATCGGGGCGGCCCGATAGAGAATGGGGTCTACCCCATCTGGTACCAGCAGCTGCTTGCTCATAAGCTTGAGGCCGTCGGCCAGGGGCTGCAGGAGTCCCTGAAAACCAACTTCCATGGGGCCGGTACGACGCTGGATACGACCTGCGCCTTTACGTTCACACCAGCCAAGATAGGCGGCGTTGAGACCGGCAAAGGCCATAAAACCCACCAGATAGAGAATCGGGCGCCAGATGCTAGTATCCATAATTCTTTTCCCCTTACCTCTTATCGATCAATCTCGGGTATAACCAGATCCAGACTGCCCATAAACGCCAGGGCATCCGCCAGGATCATGCCTTCAGCAACCTCGCCAAAACTGCTCAAATTACAAAACGTCGGCGAACGAAGTTTCAACTTATAGGGGTTCTTGCCGCCGTCACAGACCAACCGCATTCCAAGATCGCCGCGGGCGGTTTCAACCGAGGCCCAGTAATCCCCTGCCGCCGGTTTCAGGATTTTAGGGACCTTGGCCTTTACCGGGCCGTCGGGCAGCTTGTCCAGGGCCTGTTCGATAATGCGCATGGACTGTTCCATTTCATCCATCCGTACCATGTACCTGGCCATGGAGTCGCCTTCGGTATAGACCGGTACATCAAAATCAAACTCCGGATAGACCGAATAGGGTTCATTCTTGCGGACATCGTAATTTATACCGGATCCACGGGCAACCGGGCCGGTACAGCCATATCGCCGGCACTGTTCCTCGGTCAGGAAACCGATATCTTTAAGTCGTTTCTGGAGGATGATATTGCCGGTCACCAGATCATGATAGAGCCGGGGAAGACGCGAACGCAACCGTTTGATAAAGGCCCGGGTTCCGGTGATGAATTCATCATCAATGTCGTTATAGACCCCGCCGAAGCGGAAATAACAGTAGGTCAGCCGGGAACCGGTCACCCGTTCAAGCAGGTCAAGGAGATGCTCACGATCATCAAAGGCATAGAGCAGCGGAGAAAAACCGCCGAGATCCAGAAGAAAGGCCGCCCACCAGAGAATATGGCTGGTCAGCCGGTTCATCTCAACGGTGATGACCCGGATATACTCGGCCCGTTCCGGGACCTCGATACCGGCCGCCCGCTCAACCGCCAGACAGTAGCCGTGGTTGTAGGCCAGGGCATGGAGATAATCCATGCGGGCGGTATTGGGCATGAACTGGGCAAAGGTACCATCTTCGGCCATCTTTTCATGCATGCGGTGAATATAGCCAAGAACCGGTTCCGCCTTGACGATATATTCTCCATCCATGGTCAGCTTGACACGCAGTACCCCGTGAGTGGCTGGATGCTGCGGACCAAGGTTGAGAACAAAGGTCTCATCATGTCGGCACTGGATAGGCACTGTCATGGCTTAAAGTCCTTTAAGAGTGGATGAAAATCTGCATCTTCGGGCAACAGGATGGGAACAAGATCCGGATGACCCTGGAAGTCGATGCCGTAGAAATCAAAGGTTTCCCGTTCATGCCAGTCAGCGGCGGGAAAAACCTCGGAAATGGTGGCAATCTCGGGATTCTCCCTGTCGATGAAGGTTCTGACCACAACCCTGCACGGCTCCATCCCGTACTGGTTGTAATCATAGATCACCTCCAGTCTGTCTTCCTTGATCCAGTCGACTCCGGCAATGGACTCAAGGAAAAAACCGGCTTCATCCATAATCCGGGCGGCTTCAACCACCTGATCCGGAGCACAGAGGACATCAATATGGGCGCCCCTGGCCGGGTATTCGGTGAGCAGGACCCCGTTCTCCCTCGGTCCTTCCTCTTCGGGTTCTTCCTTGGCCGCTGCCTTGGCCTCGGCTGCCGCGGCTTTTTCCTCAGCAGCCTCTTTCTCCGGTTCTGCAGCTGCACCGGCAGTCAGATCCATGGACTCCATTTCTTCGGCAGCAGCATCTATTTCAGCCTCAACGGCTGCCTCAGCTGCGGCTTTCTCTGCCTCTGCTTCGGCGGCTGCCCGGGCCTCGGCATCAGCTGCGGCCTGCTCCGGGAACAGATCCAGAAGCGCAATTCTGGTTTCTTCTATGATACTCATGAGAGACTTCCGATTTTCTCAGGTTGTCTGCGCGGCCAGCGACGACTGCCGGTCAGTTTCTCTTCCAGGGTCATGATTGCTTCAAGCAATGCTTCCGGCCTTGGAGGACACCCGGGGATATACACGTCAACGGGCAGGAACTGATCAGCGCCTTCCACAACATTATAATTATTTTTACACTTGAACGGTCCACCGGAAATGGCACAGTTACCCATGGCGATAACCCATTTGGGCTCGGGCATCTGATCGTAGAGGGTCTTGACGGCGGGCTCCATCTTTTTGGTGATGGTTCCGGCAACGATCATGACATCGGACTGCCTGGGCGAGGGCCGGAAGACCTCAGCCCCGAACCTGGAGATGTCGAACCGGGAACCACCGGTGCACATCATCTCAATGGCGCAGCAGGCGAGCCCGAAGGTCATCGGCCAGAGCGAGTTGGCCCGGCAGAGATTGAGCAGTTTGTCGAGTTGTGCAAACTGAACTATTGATGCTGGTACGTTTTCTGTTCCCACTTGAACACTCCTTTCACCCAGGCGTAGACAATGGCCAGTGACAGAATGCCGACAAATATTAAAATCTCGACAAAATCACGGGCTACAAATTCCGGGCTGTTGTAGGCCACAGCCACCGGAAATAAAAACAGGATATCAACGTCAAAGGCCAGAAAGATGAGTGCATACAGGTAGTAGACGATACCAAAACGAATCCAGGCGGAACCGATCGGTTCCATACCGCACTCAATAAACTGGCCTGACTTATCTGCAATATTACGGGTGTGGGAGGAGGGACTGAGGAGCTTAACGATAATAATCGGGCCAAAGCCAAACAAAAGCGCCCCGATGAGGAAAATAGTAACGTAGATTATGTTGGTCAGAATTTGCTGATCCATCCTGTCTCTCCGTTAAGTTCTATTCGTGTGTCAGCAGATGCCGAGTCATAAATTCCGATGATATGAAGCATCAGGAATTGTGTTGCACACTACTTAAGCTTGTGGGTATTTGTCAACAAAAAATGAACCTTCATTCATTAACTGGAGTTCCCGAATGCCGTACTCAGCGATATATCACAGAAAAACAACATAAAAACAACATAAAAATACAATCCGGAATTGAGTGTAATTTTGTTTATCGGATTATTCTTTCCGGTCACCCACAATCCTCAGCCTGATGCAAGGGATACCATCGCTGAAGACCAAAGGGCATTACGAGCCCAGCGAATTATGATAAATTTACTGGGTCCTGCAATCCGGATGAATAAGGAATAGAAATTAATTAACCTGAAAACCGCAGTCCATGGGCAAGGAGGGGGGAGAGTCCCAAGAACTGCGGAATTAAGATTAAAGGCAGAAGAGATGTAACTATTCAGATAAGGACACAATTTACGCAATACCGCAGCCTGTAACTGTTCAGGAGTGCCTTAGATTTGTTCATTTAAGACTGTGAAGCGTACTTGTGCTACTCGAACTGGCTTAAATGGGCGAAGATGAGGTGCTCCTG
>DRKH01000555.1 GCA_011051825.1 Desulfobulbus sp. | reverse complement strand
TTGGGGGCACAGGCGGCAAGAGAGAGCAACAGCAACAGGAAAGAAAACAACCGCATTAAAGAACTCCGTTGTCTGATAATACTATTTTTGATCCTTCAAGACCATTCCAGGTAACATGAGGTGAGGTAAACAGTTCTCTGATTTGTACCAGAAGAGTGACTGAATTGGTATGATTGAGTTCGTTTTTCCGGTGGATTTTCTGGCAACATCCTGCGGGATAGGCTAAAGAAAGGGGCATCTGAACTAAGGGTTCGGATTGAAATTGCTATCCGTAACTTTTACCTGTGGAGAAAAAATGAACATTGAATGGGCGTACCTGCGTAAGGGCTGAACCTCGTGTACAAAAGCACAGGCTGTGTTTGACGAAAAAAACATTACAATTGATGAGGCCGTTGAGGCCCGTAAACAGAAAATCGAAGGCGATGATGCCTGGAACCTGTTGGCGGCAGGGGATCAGATTATCGTCGGCAGAGGAAAAAAGGTCGTGCTCTATGACCCGAAGACGGATGATAAGGACGAAATCTTAAAAGTCTGCCTGGGCCGGACCGGCAATCTGCGGGCACCGACCCTGAAAATCGGGAAACTGCTGGTTGTCGGGTTCAATGATGATATGTATGCGCAATATGTGGCAAAATAAAAACAACCTTCTTGTTCCCCTCCACCATGCATCCCTTTGAACGGCAGCTTACAGATCAACTGAAACGGATACAGGAGCACGGGCTTGAGCGCCGGGTTCTGCCGTTGCGGCTGCTGGCAGGGGCAAAGATCTCCCATGGCGGTCGGCAGTACCTGAATCTGGCCTCCAATGATTACCTGGGGCTGGCCGAAAATCAAGACCTGATCTCAACATTTTACCAAGGGCTGAACCGGGACAACCTGCTGGACCGGTTCGGCCCCGGTTCCACGGCTTCGCGGTTGATGACCGGCAATCATCCGGTCAATATGGAGCTGGAAGACCGACTGGCCGAGCTCTACAGCCCCTGCAGGGCCCTGGTGTTTAATTCCGGCTATCATGCCAATATCGGCATTCTGCCCGCTCTTGCCGGCAAGGAAGATCTGATTGTCGCCGACAAACTCTGCCATGCCAGCCTCATCGACGGTATGCGCCTTTCACGGGCCACGGTCATCCGCTATCCACACCTGGACTATGAGCGCTTGTCTTCCATTCTCAGCAAGATGAGAAACCGATACCAACAGGTGTTTATCGTCACCGAATCGGTGTTCAGCATGGATGGCGACATGGCCGATCTCGGCCGACTGGTTGAGTTGAAAGAGGAACACCAGGCGGTACTCTACGTCGACGAAGCCCACAGTGTCGGCCTTCGCGGACTTCGGGGCAGGGGCCTGGCCGAAGAACAACAGGTACTGAACCAAATCGACCTGCTGGTCGGCACTTTCGGTAAGGCCTATGGCGGCCAGGGGGCCTTTGTCATCTGTTCGCAGGTGCTGTGTGACTATCTGTTGAATACAGCCCGTTCCTTTATCTTTACAACCGGTCTGCCGCCGGTCTCCCTGGCCTGGCTGCTCTTTGTCTTAGAACAAATTCCGACTATGGAGCAGCAGCGCCGACATGTACAGGAGCTCTCCGACCGGCTGCGGCATGCACTCACGGCCCGGGGACTGGTGACCGGCGGGGCAACCAATATCGTCCCGGTGATGATCGGGGATGCCGGAGAGGCCGTCCGGACAGCGGACCGGCTGCGGGAACACGGCTTCTGGGTCAATGCCGTCCGCCCGCCAACGGTGCCGATGGGCACAGCCCGGCTGCGGCTCTCCATTACCAGCGCCATGAAGCAGGAGGAGCTGGCCCCCCTGCCCGGCCTGATCGCGGAAACGCTTTCCTGATACGCCATGCAGGGATACTGGCTGAAAAATCAAAAAAAACCTCGCTGCATCCTGTTCATGGCCGGCTGGGGTATGGGGCCGGAGCCTTTTTTCTCTCTTGATGTTGACGGTTGTGACCTGTTCATGTGCTATGATTACAGGAAATTGTCCATGCCGGATATGACCATGTTTTCCGGCTATGATCGTCTTGAACTCATTGCCTGGTCCATGGGGGTCTGGGTCGCGGCCGCTCTTTTTTCCGGACAGGAAAAACTGTTCTCCCGGGCCACGGCCGTCGGCGGAACCCTGGGGCCCATTGACGACAAGACGGGCATTCCTGCAGCAGCCTTTGATGCAACCATAGAAAATCTGGACGGGGCCGGACAGGAGGCGTTTTACGCGTCCATGTTTGATGTCCAGATGCAATCGGAAAAATTTATGGACAACCGACCTGCCCGGTCACTCTCATCGGTCAGAGAAGAACTGATCAGCCTTAAAGAAGCAGTGGAGCGGACAGGTTCCGGCCCGGATATCTTCAGCCGCAGGATAGTAACCATGCGGGACCGTGTATTTCCGGCCCGCAATCAGCTCCGGGCCTGGGGTAAAGCACGGGCTGAACGGGTAAAGTGGCCGCATTTTCCCTTTTATCTTGACGAGTGTCGGAGTATTCTTTTGCTGCCGCCTGAACAGAAATAATCGGTAAAAGTTCACCAGCACCCCATCTTCGTCCGATCAGGCCTCCTTACATAGACGGGCTATAGCTCGTCGGCCTGCTTGACGAATATAGAGCACTGGTAAACTTTTACAGTACCAGAATATAGCCCGCTTCGGATACCTTGGCGAACTATTCACAATAATTGTATGCCCCCCGGACATCGGGGAATACAGCTTCGGCAGGGAATAAAAAAATTAAGTGAAAGCAGATAAAAAGCAGGTCCAACTCCACTTTGCACGGGCCGCGGAGACCTATGATACCCAGGCCGTGGTCCAGGAACGGGTGGCAGACCGGTTGCTGAGCCTGGTGGTGGAGGAACAAGAGAACCCTCCGGCCTCCGTGCTGGAAATCGGCTGCTGCACCGGTATCCTGACCCGGAGGATTGTTACCCGGTTTCCGCACTTGCAGGTCCTGCATGTCAATGATCTGGTGGCGGACTTTCGCCGGCAGGTCGAACGAGTTGCTTTCCCGGGACAAATGGAATTTCTGGCCGGAGATATTGAAGCCATTCCTCTGCCGGGCCGGTACCAACTGATTATCTCATCCTCCACCTTCCACTGGCTTCATGACCTGGCCGCTTTTTTTGCAAAACTACACCGCCACCTGCAGCCGGACGGCCTGTTGGCCTTTGCCATGTACG
>DRKH01000554.1 GCA_011051825.1 Desulfobulbus sp. | reverse complement strand
GCTTATCTACCTCTCTGCACGGTCAGGCCTGATTCACATAGGAATCACTATAGTTCACAGGCCTGACTGCACAGATATGGAGCACTCCTGAACAGTTACAGGTGGTGGTAGGGCTAGTTCTCTGCCCCTACCTGAATAGTTACAAGAAATGATGATTATCCCTAAAAAATTGTCTTATTTTTCTCATGTTGGTCGTATTACCGTTAAACGGGGGTACGGCCGGTCTGCAGTTCCCCGCTCTTTATCATTTTCATCATCGGCCAGTATAAACCTGATCTCGGGCTCCTGTTTTCTAAGCTGGGCGATGGCCGACGCTCTATCGTCCACATCGACAACGGTTGTAACCTTGACCGCCATCTTCAAGGCCCGCGCTGAAAACTCGGCGGCCTCTCCCTCCACTACCGCCTCAAAATGCTCAACAGCCTCCCTGCCCTGTCCCGCACCTCTTCCGCCACTGTCCTCATCAACAAACAGAACGATAATAGCCAGGTCAAGCCGAACGGCAACCTTCAAGGCGTACTCCGCAAGCAGCGGGTCTATCCTGTCGCCGACTACAACAAGTAATTTCGGTGCTTTTCTATCCATGGGCAAAGAGGAACCTGATTATATTTGTTATAAATCGCTGGTAACTGTTCAGCAGCACCCCATCTGCACGCGATCATGCCGGCTCACATAGAACTCACTATAGCTCTCCAGCATGCTTGCGCACATCTGGAGCACTGCTGAATAGTTACATCCCGGGTGACTGCAAGTTTCCTGCATGCACCTGAATAGTTACAATCGCTGGTACAGAGGGGCTGTACGGGCAAAGATTTACAGAATCCACTCGACATAGAACAGCATGAACTGTGCCTGAACAGGTTTTATCCGTCTTGTCCTTGCATTCCATGCGGTTACAAGCATATGCTACAAACAGCAGAAGCCCACGACATGTGGACATAGTTACAATTTGCAACACAACCAGGCTACCCAAACCACAGCTTTAGCTTGAACTAATGATAAAAATTTAATTATATTAGATCGATAATAACACGATGCCGGATGGCCTCTACAGATACCAAGGTTTGTTGCTAAACGCAACAGTGTTTCAAAGTGCAACAGCGGATACCCTATGCCTGAAAAAAGAAAAAAGGGCCGGATATTGATTGTCGATCCGGACGATATCAACCGGAAAAATATCGGCCATCTTTTAGAACGTGAGGGCTATCAGACCAGCAAGACTATCGATGGAACCGTGGCTCTGAACGAGCTCAGACATCACCACTTTCATATTCTGTTTGCCAATCTGCAGCTTGCCGACATGGAAGGGATTCAACTCATGCAACAGGCCAGGCAGTTACAACCTGACCTTGAGGTAATTTTTATTACCGATCAGGCAACGGTCGAGTCGGCGGTTCGCTGCATGATGGCCGGAGCCTTCTCCTACCTGCCCCGCCCCTTTTCCATTGAACATTTTTTTTCTCTTGTCGGCAAGGCACTTGAAAAAACACTGATACGTCGGGAAATCAGAAGACAACATCAAGAAATTCGGCAAGATAAAGGCATACAGTTTATAGGGCAGGCCCCGGCCGTTGTTCAGCTCAAAAGTGATATTGCCGAAATCGCCCAGCTCGACTGTAATGTCCTGATTACCGGCGAAACCGGGACGGGCAAAGAGCTGGTAGCCTCAACCATCCACGCTCTCAGCCGGCGGGCAAATGAACGTTTTCTACCCATCAACTGCAGCGCCCTGACCGATGAACTCATGCTCAATGAACTTTTCGGGCATGAAAAAGAGGCCTTTACCGGGGCCACTCAATTCCGGACCGGCCTGTTTGAGTCGGCAAACGGCGGCATCATCCTCCTTGATGAGATCGGCGAAATGCCCATGTCGATGCAGGCGAAACTCCTGCGGGTTTTACAGGAAAAAAAGATTATGCGGGTAGGAGGAACCAGGCAGATAGATGTTGACGTGCGAATTCTTGCCGCAACCAACAGAGACCTTATTGACGAGGTAAAAAATAAAAATTTTCGTCAGGATTTATACTACCGGATCAATGTCGTCTCTATTGAAATCCCGCCCCTGCGATGGCGCCGGGACGACATCCCTTTGCTGATCCAGCATTTCCTGGCCAAATACCTGCTACCGGAACACAATGTAAAATGCATTTCACCCGAGGCCCTGGATCTCCTGATGGCCTATGATTATCCCGGCAATGTCCGCGAACTCGAAAATATCATTGAACGTTCCCAGGCCATGTGCCGGGAACAGGAGATTCAGCCCTGTCATCTTCCATCCGAGTTGGACCAGCCCCAGACAATGCTCATTCCCCCTGTACGGGAAGACGTGTATGCTGCCAGGACCTTGGAAGAACATGAACGGAACTATATCATTTCCGTCCTTTCCCGGGTCAACGGCAATAAAACCAAGGCCGCCGGCATCCTGGGTATTGACCGGGTTTCCCTGTGGCGCAAATTGAAAAAATATCAGCAGCAGGGCATTGACTTAAGTGGCATTACAGGGGGCTGACCTCTCAGGCATCCCGGCAACTCGCCCGCTGGTGACGGTACAAAAGGGATAGAGTCCGGGATCTATTTATTTACCCTTCTCGCCATAGGTAAAGTTGTCCTGATATTCATAATAGCCGAACATCTTGGCATCCAGGACATTTTCTTTATAGGCATTAAAAACAACTCCGATGATCCGTTCACGGCCGATCCGCTTGACCAGCTTTTGTACATGTTCCCGCCGTCCGCCGCCCCAGCGAACGACCAGTATGACCCCGTCCACATGCTGGGCAAGGATAGCCGTTTCCGAAGCCGCCTGCAGGGGTGGGCTGTCCAGCAGGATGATACGATCATCATAACGGTTCTCCAGCTCATCCACCAGCCGGACCATATTTGCCGACCCGAGGAGTTCCGCCGGATTGACCGGAGG
>DRKH01000553.1 GCA_011051825.1 Desulfobulbus sp. | reverse complement strand
TAGATAAGCGCAGACTTCGAGCGCAGACTCCGTGGGGTGCTCCTGAACAGTTACGTTTTACCGACATTGTGAGCATTACCTGATCATTACCATCCTGTCAAGCCCTGTAACTCGTCACAGGGGCGGTAACTATTCTGTCCTCTGTTACGGATAAACCAGCATTCCCGGCAAGCCGGGCACAACACACAATGTAACTATTCAGGTAAGGGCAGAGAACTAGCCCAACCACCACCTGTAACTGTTTAGGAGTGCTCCATATCTGCACGGTCAGGCTTTTTCTTGCATTTTGTATGCCTGCCCGGTCCTGAGTTTACAATATCATCGCCGGCAGCCGGGCGCCAGGGAAAGCACATTATCGACCTGCTGACAATTCAACTTGAAGCAAAACTGCTGATACGGTATCTTCCACAGTGGAAATATACCATAAGCCATCTCTTTCCAACTATCATGCCCATGCGAAATTTCATTATCATATCCGTGGTTTTTCTGCTTTTCCCCCTGGTACCAGGCCATGGATTCGGTGCGGATGCTGAACAGAACAAGCCGATAACGGCGTTTGTCTCTATCCTGCCGATGGTCGATTTCGTCCGAAACATCGCCGGCAGCCACCTCCGTGTTCTGCCGATGGTTCTCCCGGGACAGAGTCCGGCAACCTACATGCCGACCCCTAAACAGATGAGGGCTCTTGCCGGTGCCGACCTCTACTTCCGCATCGGCGTTCCCTTTGAGAACAGCTTAATTTCAAAACTGCAACACAACACACCGAAACTGACAATTATCGACCTGCGTACCGGCATCAAACTCATTCATAGAAAATCGGGTGACGCCGGCGGCCCTGACCCGCACATCTGGCTGGATCCAAGCCTGGTCAGGCAGATGGCCATAACCATCCGTGAAGCACTTATCCGCCTTGATCCCGCCGGTGCCGATATATACCGATCCAACTGCAAGAAATTTCGCGCTGAGCTGGCTCAGCTTGATCATCGGCTCCATCGTATTCTCCAACCGCTTGCCGGGCAGACTATTTATGTCTTCCACCCGGCCTATGCCTACTTCTGTCGAGCCTACAATCTGGTGCAGAAACCTATTGCCCCGGCCGGAAAGACACCCGGTGCCCGCTACCTTGCGCGACTCATTGATCAGGCAACACACGACAAGGTCCGTTTTATCTTTATCCAGCCGCAGTTTTCTAAAAATACGGCTCAGGCCGTTGCCAAGGCCATAGGGGCATCACTTATCCCCCTCGACCCCCTGGCGGAAAACTACATTAGCAATATGGAAACCATGGGCCGGAGAATCGCCGAGGCCCTGCGCCAAAACCCAACAACCGAGAACTGAGGACATCATGGACGAAAAAATTCTCCTGCTCATCGCCCGCCTGTATCGCCAGGCCAGCCGCAGCACCATGTACGCCCTGCGGGCAGATAAAGATAAACGGCCGGAGCTGGCTGTCTTCTTCCAGGCCCTGGCCGAGTCCCACAGCCGTCAGGCCCAGCGTTTTCTTGTCCAGGCCCGGGGACACATCTCCGACACCGGAGAAAATGCAAAAACAGCCGCTGAAGAGGAGCTGCCGACCTTCATCGAGACATTTGATGCCCTGCACCAGGAAGCCCTGGACCAGAACAACAAAACCGTGGCCACCGGCTGTAAACACTCCGCCGGGATAGAACGAATGAACCGCAACCTGATACAGCGGCTTATCGACGACCCGGAGGTCCGCAGCTACCATGTCTGCGACTTCTGCGGTTTTCTCTCTCCGGATGCGCCGCCCGATTCCTGCCCGATCTGCACGGCACCGAAAAAAAGATTTATTGAAATTGCCCCTTGATAGAGTTTCCCCACCGGTCTATTTCGGCCATGCCTGCCCCATGACCCGAAAAGACCCGTGGCCCGTGACCCCCTGATTAGACGATGAAAATAATTTCCGGAGGCCAGACCGGGGCCGATCAGGCTGCCCTTGATGCCGCTATCCACTTAGGGCTCCCCCATGGCGGCTGGCTGCCCCGGGGCCGAAAAACGGAAGCCGGCCCCCTGCCGCAGTCGTACGTTCTTCAAGAACTCGACTCTCCAAAGTATCGCGACCGAACCGAAAAAAACATCCTGGAGAGCGACGGCACCCTGATCGTTTCCTTTGGCCCTTTAAGCGGAGGTTCCGCCCTGACCGAGGCCCTGACCATCCGGCATGATCGTCCCTGCCTGCACCTGGACCTGACCCTGCTGGATCGGTCCCGGGCACTTGCAGCCCTGCGGAAATGGTTGTCCGAGTATCAGATCAAAACCTTGAATGTGGCAGGGGCACGGGCATCCGGTGAACCTCGAATCTACCGGGCGGTCTTTGAGCTGCTGACGGCGATGCAATGGGAAAAGGAGGAAGAGCAATAAGCAAGCTGAACAGGCATACCATGCTGAATCGCCGTCAAGTCCTGGAGCTGCTCGGTATCGGGGTCGGCGCAGTTGTCGGGCAAGCGCTTCTGACGGGCTGCGCAGTTGATCCGGTCACCGGAAAACAGGAGATTGTCCTCCTCTCGGAGGCCGATGAGATTGCCTTGGACAGGAAACAGTCTCCCTACCAGTTTTCCACCGATTACGGCCAGGTTCAGGATCAACGGCTGAACCGCTATATCAACCGGGTGGGCCTTGAGATTGCCCGCCGGTCCCACCGTCCGCAGATGCCCTACTCGTTCCGGGCGGTCAACGCCGCCTACATCAACGCCTATGCCTTTCCCGGCGGATCCATTGCCGCAACCCGCGGCATTCTGGTTGAACTTGAGAGCGAGGCTGAACTGGCCGCCCTGCTCGGCCACGAGATCGGCCATGTCAATGCCCGTCATACCGCTGAACAGTCAACCAAGGGGATGCTGGCCAACCTTCTGGTTGCCGGAGCCACGGTTGCAACCAGTGCTGCCGGATACGGCAATGCCGCCAACCTGGTCCAGAGCCTGGGCGGTTTAAGTGCCGGAGCCCTGCTGGCCCATTACTCCAGAGACAACGAGCGGGAGGCCGACGGCCTGGGCATGGAATATATGACAAGAGCGGGTTATACGCCGGAGGGTATGGTCGGCCTGATGGAGGTTCTGCAGAAAAACGGCCGCAAACAGCCCGGGGCAATCGAGTTGATGTTTGCCACCCATCCCATGAGCAGGGAACGACTGCAATTTGCAAGACAGCAGTCGCAGTCCACCTATGCCCGTTTTCTCTCCGGGGCCCGGAACCGGGAACGGTACATGGATCAGACCGCAAACCTGCGAAAAATACAACCTGCCATCAGAGCCATCCAGCAGGCCGGCCGGGCGCTGGCTCAAAAACAATACCAGAAGGCGGACAGCCTGCTTGCCCGTGCCCTGCAGACTGCCCCCGACGACTACACCGCCCTGGTCATGCGGGCAAAATGCCGGATTGCGATGCAGGACACCGGTCAGGCGCGACGACTGGCCCTCAAGTCTATACAGGTTTATCCCGCAGAGGCCCAGGGCCATCTGGTCACAGCCATGGCTGATTTCATCGACAAAAAATACGGCCCGGCCCAGGCACAGTTTAACCGCTATGACACAATCCTTCCCGGCAACCCGGAGATTACCTTTTTCAAGGGACGTTGCCTTGAAGGCATGCGGCGACGCAATCAGGCCGCACAGGAATACTACCGTTACCTGCAGCAGGTACGGAGCGGCAACAATGCCAGATACGCCTACAACCGGTTAAAGACCTGGGGCTACATCCGATAGAACAGGGACAACCGGGTGCCCTTATTTTTTCCCGTCCAGCGCCCCGCGAATCATAAGGGCAAGATCACGCAGATCGGCAGGTTTCATCAACAGCCCGGCTCCGCCGACTTTTCTTACACTCTCTTCATTGACCCTGTCGGAGTAGCCCGTGCAGAGGATAACCGGAAGGTTCGGCTTCACCTGATGCAGTTCCCGGATAAACTCCAGGCCGGTCAAATGGGGCATGGTCTGATCGGTAACCACCAGATCGCAGTTAAAGGTTTTGTTTCGTATCTGTTCCAGCATGGCAGCGGGATCTTTGCTGACACTGACCGTATACCCCAGGTGGGCCAGCATCATCCGCGAAGTCTTTAAAATATCCTCTTCATCATCCACAACCAGAATATGCTCCGTCCCCATGGGCAGAGGTGAACTCCCTCCCTTGTTCTCCTCTTCAACCGGCTCCGTTGACGGCAGCAGCACGGTAAAGGTGGTTCCGCTGCCGAGTTTGGAATCCACACTGATCTCCCCCCCGATGTCACGGATAATTCCATGGACGACACTCAGACCCATGCCGGTGCCCTCGCCCGGTTCCTTGGTGGTGAAAAACGGATCAAAAATCCGTTCCAGAACAGCGGGATCTATTCCGATTCCGGTATCGGCAATCGTCAGACGAATACACTTGTCGGTCTGCAGCTGCAGCGCCTTTCCGCACTCCTTGAAGCCCAGTTCTTCCAGCCGGATCGTCAAGGTGCCGCCATCATGTTCACGCATGGCCTGGAAGGCATTGGTACAGAGATTGATAACAATCTGCTGCAGCTGGGTGGCATCGGCCATCACCAGGGCATTTTCTGCCTGCAGATCCTGGCGGATGGTGATTGTCGAAGGCAGTGAGGCCCTGAGCAGCTGCAAACTCTCCTGAATAAGAGAGGTCACGGCAATCTGCTTTTTTTCAGTACTTGACTGCCTGGAAAATGTCAGTATCTGCTGGACCAGATCGGCTGCCCGCTTGCCCCCCTTACGGATATGTATAAGCGAATCATGAGCCGGAGATTCCGGATCGCTCTGCAGGAGGGCCATGTCCGCAAAACCGAGTATCGCCCCAAGAATATTGTTAAAATCGTGGGCAATACCGCCGGCCAGGGTGCCGATGGCTTCCATCTTCTGGGCCTGACGCAGTTTCTTTTCAAGCTCTACTTCATGACTGACATCGCGCTTGACCGCCACGTAATGGGTAATTTTACCGTTGAGGTCGCGGACAGGCGAAATGGTCGCCATTTCCGTGAACAGTTCACCACTCTTTCGCCGGTTGACAATCCGTCCCTGCCAGACTCTCCCGTGGGTGATGGTTTCCCAGAGCTTCCGATAAAACCGTTTATCCTGTTTGCCGCTCCTGAGCAGACTGGGCTGTCGTCCCAGGACCTCTTCCCTGCTATAACCCGTGGTCTCGGTAAAGGCGGGATTGACATATTCGATCACTCCGGTCTGATCAGTGATGACCACCGACTCATTGGCCTGTTCAATGGCCGTCGCCAACCGCCTCTGGGTGGCCACCTGCTTCAGCTCCTCGGTTACATCACGAAAAACGGAAATAAAGCTGGCCCGGCCGCTGAAGAGAAAGAGGGCGGAACTGATCTCCACATCCTTGACCGCCCCGCCGGGGGTAATCAGTTTAATGGTTGCGGCCTCATTGCTTTCTCCTTCAGCCAGGCCGGTCAGCCGGGTGGCAACAAACTCTCGAGAATCGGCATGGACAAAATCAAACACCGATACCCCTAAAACATCCTCTTCAACTTCACCAAGGATCTCAAGGCCCTTCTTGTTGATATAGGCGACCTTGCCTTTATCTTTGCTGTAGACGATGATTCCCATGGGGGTAAAATCCAGCAGGCGAACCAGCTGCTCCTCAACCGCACGTCGATTTTTCTCCTCCCGGTTCCTGGCCAGGGTCCTGGTCAACAGGTAGCTGAGAAGCAGAACCGCACAGATAGCCACGGCCGTCACCATGAACCACTGATTGCGAAATCCGCGCATGGCTGCCAGCACATCATTTTCCGGGCTGACAACGGCTATCGACCAATAGTTGTCGCCCGGTAAGCTGACCGGTGAATAGACGGCATAGCGGGACACCGGCAGTTTGTCGCCATCTATGGGAAGTACGGTTTTGATCGTCATACTTCCCTGTTTGCGGCTCATCATCTTTCTGCTTAACTGCAACATTTCAGGTTCGTCGGCAAAACACTCCGTGACCTTGTGGCCCACATGTTTCTTCATGGGGCAATATAACCCCACGCCATTCCGACTGATCATCATGGTAAAGCCCCGGTCGGCCACCCGAATCGGCTCTAAATACTTGGCGGCGATATACGCAAAAGGAATAAGAAAATTAATACTGCCCACATATTTTTCATCTTCAAAAACCGGGTAGGCAAAGGCGATGGAGTCGTACCCCTGGACGGTTTTAAACACATCACTGATAATCGGCCGGTGGGTCTTCATAACCAACCGGTTATGCTCCTGGCCGGAGACATCGCTGCCAAGGGTTCCCTCCACGGGCGGGGTGGTATACAGTATCCTGCCGGCGGCATCAACCCTGGTGATCGCCGAGAGTTCAGTGGCATGGATGGAGAGAAAATCATCCATCAATAAACGACCGCTGTCATCAAGACGAATAATTGCCGACTGACCGGCGAAATAACGCAATGCCTTGGCATAGGTATCAAAGAACAGCTCGATTCCCTTGATCGCCTGATCAGCAAGAATCATCTGTTCATTATTAAAGGCAGCAATAGTTTTCTTACGCACGGACCAGTAGGGCAGGTAAAACAGGCCCAGCAGGACGGTCGCAGTGACAAAAACCAAAACTGCATTGAAAAAAGTGGTACGTTTCATAAAGATCAACAATTATCGTAACTGTTCAGGAGCACCCCACGGAGTCTGCGCTCGAAGTCTGCGCTTATCTACCTCTCTGCACGGTCAGGCCTGATTCACATAGGAATCACTAGTTCACAGGCCTGACTGCACAGATATGGAGCACTCCTGAACAGTTACAGGTGGTGGTAGGGCTAGTTCTCTGCCCTTACCTGAATAGTTACCAATTATCGAAAACAGGAATTTTTCACGTAGGTTAACTATAGCAGACAGGAATACCATTACCAAAATATAAAATCCTGTTTCCTCGGGAAAAGAGCTGGATAACGCTGTAGAAATCGGCCCGCCGGAGCGGCTGATATCAGACACT
>DRKH01000552.1 GCA_011051825.1 Desulfobulbus sp. | reverse complement strand
TTCAGGAGTGCTCCATATCTGTGCAGTCAGGCCTGTGAACTATAGTGATTCCTATGTGAATCAGGCCTGACCGTGCAGAGAGGTAGATAAGCGCAGACTTCGAGCGTAGACTCCGTGGGGTGCTCCTGAACAGTTACTCATTTTTCAACACGGTGAGCAGCTGGTGCAGAGGGCTTCAAAATGAGCTGGTGCCATTGGCTTGTCGCCCTGGGCCTTGAGCCCGAAGATAACATTTTTTTCAGGGAGGAGCCAGAGGCGGACAGTTGAAAAGGCCGGTTTCCTTCGCAGTCGGGCCAGCAGGTGGCGGCCGGGACCGGGGTGCTTCCGCCATTGGGCCAGCAGCGGATTGTCTGTCTGTTCCACCGAGGCCCCGTCTGCGATTTTGCTGCCGAATTCACGCAGGGATTGGCAACGAAGGAGTTCAGCTGCCGGTTTAAAACGATAAAATGTGAGGGTTCCCTCCGGCAGGCTGAAGAGCAGACGAAAGCTGCCCGGAAGAAATTCATGTTCGGTCAGCTGTGCATTTTCCGGGAGTTCAAGGGACAGGTCAAAGACGCTCCACAGCTGGTACTTTCCCCGTTGCCGGGCCTGCAGGTTTGCCAGCAGCTGTCTGAAAACCGATAAGCGGCTTTTCTCTTCACCATAAAACTGGAGCAGCAGGGCCCGCCTGCTGTCCCGGCAGTACAGGAGCAGGCCTGTTCCCCTGCCGTCCGAACTCTGCCAGGAAAAGCCCTGATGGATAAAGGGCCTGAGATGTGGACGCCAGTCTGATGGCGGCTGCCAGGGGGTAAGCTCCGGCCGGCCCGGGGATTTCTGTAGTTGTTTAAGGATGCTGTCGGCCTCAAAACGTCCCTTGACCTGTTGCCATTTCAGGGCAAACACCGGTTGGTAGTGCTCTTCAAAAAGCAGGTAATCGGTATAAACCGCCGCTGGATGCCAGTCTGCCGGGACCTGCAGCAAGATTCCATCCCAGCCGATCCGGCGCCATGCTCTCTGCTCAGCTGTCATCTCTGTTATCGAGGAATCATGAGCTGCCAGCTCTCGTTGCTCCATGAGGAGGGCATTTCCTTTCTCATCTTCTTCCGATTCATAGCGCATTGCCGGTTAAAGCAGGATCGTTCAGCTTCTATCCGGTCGGGCAGTTCCAGCTTAACCGTGTTGCCGATGCTCTCGTCCGGATTTTTCAGGTTGTTTTGAAGGCGCAGCAGGACTTTATTGTTGTTGTCGTCGACAAAGGTCCATTTCCATGCCTTGACGATACCGAAAGAGTCACCGATATAGGCGTCGGGTTTGCCGAATTTCTTTTTGTATCTCTTGAGCAGCTTTTTATAGAAGGCCTCGCTGGAATCCCGGTATTTCAGTTTGATCTTGACGATCTCTCCAGGCCTGTCGCAGATACCATAATAGATAACGCCCTTGCGGAATCCTTCTATGTCCTGGACAACCACCTGTTTGAGAAAGTTTCGATAGCTGATGAAATCATAGTTGTCAATGGAGCTGCCAAGCTTGAACCCGCCAATCTCCAAAGGTGCTTTTTCCCTTGCCGTGGAGCAAACTGGAAGAAGCATAAAAAAAATGCAGAGAACGAGGAGCGTTTTTATCTTGATAAACATGGTGGTCTCTATATGGTTTCAGCTATTTTAAGAAATTGTCTTTTCGCCCGCCCGGACAATCCGCCGGCGGCCCAGGTCAAGGAGTCTGTTGCTTTATGTACTACCCTTCAGGCGTTATCTCCTGACCGTTCCTGCTGATTATACTGCATTCTTTCCATGCCTCTCTGGGCAGGTGGTCGAGCAGATAGTCGATCTGATTGACAAATCGGTCGACCCGTAATTTGACAATACATTCCACCGCCAGTGGATACTGTTCCGGAAAACGTTCGTGGATCTTTATAAATGCCTCCCGACTGATACTGAGCAGGGTGACGTCGGTGACGGCCCGGGCTGAAAAAAACCAGTCAAACTTGGCCAGCAGGGCCAGCTCGCCGAAATAGTTCAGGTCTGCGTCCGTTAAGTCCTGGAGGAAGAAATGCTGCTCGTTTCGTTCCTCGCAGATAGAGACCTTGCCCTGCATTATCAGGTACATCCGGTCGGATGGCCTGCCCTGCCGTATGATGGTTTCACCGGCACTATACTGCTCTTTCCGGCTAAGGTAAGCATAGAGCTTCAGTACTTCAACCGGTGTTTCCCGAAAGACCGGAAAACGACGGAGGAAAGAGCTGATCTCTTCAAGATGGGCTCCGCTTTCGGCATCAGGTTGATTTTGCGAGTTCATAAAATGCTCCTTTTTTGGCCATGAGTTCATCATAGCTGCCCTGCTCAATAATAGAACCGGCCTTGAGAACAAAGATCCGGTCATAGGATGGAGTCAGGTCAAGGCGGTGGATAACCGCAATGATTGTTTTTTTGCCACGAAATTTTTTCTCCACCACCTGCTGGATTTTACCCTGTGAAGTATTGTCCAGGCTGGCCGTGGCTTCATCCATGATCAGTATGCGGCCGTGTTTCAGAAAGGCCCTGGCAATGGCCACTTTCTGTTTCTGGCCGCCGGAAAGTCGATCTCCCTGGGAGCCGACGTTAAAATCAAGGCCTATATCAACGATTTCATCGACCAGCCGTTCCCGGCGAAATGCATTCATGGCATTGTCGATGAGGTGCTGATTCTCTTTGAGCTCCTCTTTGAGCGCACCGAAGAGCAGGTTGTCAAGCAGGGTATGGCTGTACAGGTATTCGGACGGACAGTAGGCTATAAAGTCCCGTTCCTGTTCAAATTGAGGCAGATCGAGAAGGTTCTGCTCCATCTGCATGCTGTCGATTCCGTGACAGCAGGTCTCCAGATCGACATTGGCTATGTCCCTGAGAAAGGTCTCCCTGGCCGCCAGGATGGAGGGCTCAAGGGCCGGATCCATGACGACAATATTGTGCCGGGCCGGAATAAAGCGAAGGGCCAGTTTCAGAAACAGGATCCGGTCCTGTTTTTTCTGCGGTGCTTCATCGCCAAGACTCTGAACCAGGATATTATACGTCTCAAATTCTCCGGATTCCATGGGGCTGCCCCGGAAAAAGAATTCATCGTCCCCGAACTCGCTGAGCAGTTCAATTGTTACCCGGGCAATAGCCAGACCAAGGCGTACCAGTTCATTTTCCAGGCCGGAACTGGTCAGCAACTCCATGACCGCAGGATCATCGGCTATATTTTCAACCGTATACCGGCCCTTCAGGGAATCGCCGAAGATCAGGTTGTCACGCAGGGAAGAGTAGTGGAGAAATTTACGAGCATCATAAATTTCAACACTTTTGGTGTAGTGCTCATGGAGCTCATGGATAATGATATGGCGCATGCGGAGAAATTTTCTCTTCAGGGGGGCGACCCGTTCGTAAGAGATAACCGAGTTGAAACCAAAGCGGAGGATGTCGTCTTCAAGTCCCACGTCTCGAATAGCCATCATGATGCGGCGTCGGGCCGGAACTTCCTGTTCGCCTTCGGCTGCAGCCCGGACCGCATAGAGGAGGTTGTCGCGGATGGTTCCGGTGAAGATGAACGGATGCTGGGCGATCATGGTAATGTTA
>DRKH01000551.1 GCA_011051825.1 Desulfobulbus sp. | reverse complement strand
ACTGTAACATCTTGCTTGCCTTTTCGCCCATTTTCTGCGTTGCGAAAAAAGTTACATAGCACTGCTATGCAACTCTTTTCACGCCTTGAAAATGAACGAAAATTCGGCGCAATATTGTTACACTTATTTCCTTACAGTCCCTTAGACGATTTCACCATTGTTTTCCGTCACGAATAGAGGAAAACATAAATCGTAAGAGATCAGAGGGCACACCGGACTGGTCACAGAATTTGTAACTATGTGTTTTCATCTACTTTAAAGCTGTAAGTGATCAGTTACCATAAATCTACCTACCAAGCAGGCTGTATTGCATATTGATCCGTCTTTTTTCATAAAATACCACTGCTGGGAAGAACTTCTCATTGCAATGGTCTGCATTTCCATTGCCGGTCGGCTCCTTGCGGTCCCGGCTGGACAGGGGTCGTCGCCGGCTCTTGCAAAAAACAGCCGCATATTTCTAGTCCGGGCAGGATACCTTCTCCTTGCCCTGAGCAGCGGGCTGCATGCCTTTATTCATATCCGCGGCCTCAACCTCAACCTCCTGTATCTGACCCTGCTGGGCTACTGTTTTGCCCTGATGACCTTTATCATTGCCATTTCCTCAACACGGCCGCAGACAAAACGTTTTTTTCCTTTTCTGGCCCTGCTGCTCCTCCTGCTGTTGATCCCCGGCATCTATGAAAGCTTGCCGGATTTCCGTAAATTCAGGCCGCTGGTCTGGATAAGCATCGCCTTTCTCGCCGGTCATGTCTGCATACTGCATATGGCGGCATTTTACCGGGTACACAGCAAAAGGGTCCTTCTTTCCGCTGCCGGTTTCTTTCTCATCTGTCTTTCTGCCATTTTTCTTTTCTTCCCGGCGGCCATGGGGTCGTCGATATGGCTGTATGGCCATTTTTTCCGGCCACTCGGCTTTATACTGTTGTGGTTTGCCGTAAATTACCGGACGGTTGCCGACATGGGCGGCTCCATTCTTTACCGAGCCTTAACCGCCTTCAGCCTGCTGACGGCTCTGCCGACGATTATCTTCGGAAGCGCAATTTTTTATGTCAACATCAATGCGATAGATATTGCCGGCAAAAGAATGCTCATTTTCCTGGTCATGCTCGGGGCATTCACATCGGTTCTGATTTTCGGATTTGGTTTGATCGTCCGACTTATTCAGCCGATCCTGGGCCTGAAGGAATCCGTGGACCGGCTGGTCGATGAAGGGTTGGACAGGAGGATAAAGATCACAAGCAATGATGAAATCGGTGAGCTGTCCAATGCCTTTAATGAAATGGTGGTCAAACTTTCCGGAGCGGTCAGGGAAAAAGAACGACTCTATCGTCTTGCCGCAACAGGTGAACTGGCTGCAACCCTGGCCCATGAAATAAAAAATCCGCTCAATGCCATCAGTGGTGCCGCGGTCTATATTGATAAAAATCACGATGGAATTCTCATCAAGGAATTCATCAAGATAATCACCGATGAAGTATCCAGAATAGATAAACTCACCGGAACCCTGCTCGGATTCGCCAAACCCATATACCCTCAAATCGAACCAAATGATATAACCGCACTGATCCACGAAACCGTTCTTCTGCTCGACAAGGAGGCCAGGGAACAGGGCATCCTGCTGCAAGAGCAGCTGCCCGGGGATCTGCCCAAAGTACCGTGTGATTACAACCAGATCAAGCAGGTATTGATCAATATACTCATCAACGGTTTTGACGCCATTGAGGCCAGCGGAAAAATGACCATCACGGCACGATGGTCGGAGGATGCAGTCGAGGTACTGGTCCGTGATAACGGTACCGGCATTGCCCCGGAAAACATGAAAAATGTTTTCAACCCGTTTTTTACCACCAAGACACGGGGGACGGGACTTGGCCTTGCCATTTCACAGAAAATTGCCCGTGGTCACAACGGCGACCTGCGGGTGGAGAGTACCCTGGGCAGGGGAACGACGTTCATCCTTACCTTACCGCACGGCAGGGAAAAATAACAGACCCGGCAAGGTAGCCGACGGTGAGACAGAGTCATCCCCTCCCCCGGTAATCCGGCCACAGGCAGGAAGAGAGTACTCATGCATTATACCATTTTAGCAGTAGACGACGAGATTAATTCCTTAAAGGTCCTCTCGGCGGCCCTGTCCAGCGACAAGTTCACCGTTGACACGGCCATATCCGGTGAAGAAGGCTTTGCCATGTTCAAGGACAAGCATTACGATCTGGTCCTGTCGGACTACAAGATGCCGGGAATGACCGGAGAGCAGTTCCTTGAAAAAGTGAAGACCGTTTCTCCCGAGACCCCGTTTGTGCTGCTTACCGCCTATGGAACCATTGAACTGGCGGTCAATGCCATGCGGCTGGGAGCCTATACCTACCTGACCAAACCGGTCGACCTGAACCTGTTGGAAAACATCATCAACGAGCTCCTGCTCACCGATCGGCAGGAACCCGACGACGGAATATCGGGCCGGTCCCGTTTTTTGAATATCATCGGCAAATCAAAGCCCATGCAGGAGGTGTTTTCCCTTATCCGCAGGGTCAGCAAAACAGACGCCAACATTCTTATTCTCGGTGAATCAGGTACCGGCAAGGAACTGGTTGCCCGGGCGATCCACTATTCATCGTTGCGGGTCGACAAACCCTTTATCCCCATCGACTGCACAACCATTCCTTCCGAACTCATGGAAAGCGAGCTGTTCGGGTATGAACGGGGCGCGTTCACCGGAGCAATGGATCGTAAGATCGGATTGATAGAGATGGCCCAGGGCGGCACCCTCTTCCTTGACGAGATAGGCGACCTGGAACTTGCATTGGAGAAAAAACTCCTTAGATTTTTACAGGAAAGGGAAATCCGCCGGGTCGGCGGTAAAAAAAAGATCCAGGTCGATGTCCGGGTGCTTTCCGCCACCAACAGAGACATTGAAAAAGAGGTGGAACGGGGTGGATTTCGTCCGGATCTGTTCTACAGATTAAATGTTATAACCATCCGGATTCCCCCTTTAAGAAAAAGAAAAGAAGATATTCCGATCCTGGCAAAGCATTACCTGGAATATTTTAACAAGAAAAACAAGAAAAATATCAGAGGGTTTGACAGTGTAGTTCTGGAAATCATGAAAAACTATGACTGGCCGGGTAATGTCCGTGAGCTCGAGAATATTGTAGAGCGGGCTGTTATCTTATGCTCGTATGATTCCATCAATGTTGAATGTCTGCCCTGCAAACTGCAGGTCATTGAAGATGAAAGCTGTGAGGAGTGTAACGAGCTCAATCTGCCGGAGATGGAAAAAAGGATCATCCGCAAAGCACTGGACTGTACCTCATGGAACCAGTCAAAGGCAGCCATTCTCCTCGGTATTTCCAGGAAACAGCTCCGAACCAAGATGAAAAACACAGGGTTGATGCATAAAAGATGACCACGCGGCCATGAAAACACCTGACGAGCTGAAAAGATTAAAAGAGAAAATGATGGCACTGCAGTCCGGTGATTTTACCGTTGAGGCGGAAAATCCCAGGATCGTCAAATGCTGGGAACGGCTGAACTGCGGGAGGAAAGACTGTCCGGCCTATGGCAAGCTGAGGTGCTGGTCCATT
>DRKH01000550.1 GCA_011051825.1 Desulfobulbus sp. | reverse complement strand
TTCATTACCTATTGCGTGGTCAGCGGGATTCAAATGCGCAAGGCCCTTGATGCAAAGGGGCCACATCGTATTCGGCTGGTTCAAAAAAATGGTGAGGTCTTGTTAATCATTCCCGGCGCCGGTATGATTATCGGCCTGCAGTTGGCCAAGAATGCATCTGTTGCAGAGATTACAGCCAAGCTGCGTCCTGCCTTGAGCAGTCAACCGCCTGGTTGATCTTTTCATTTTGGGAGGTATCTGGGTGGTGCATCGTTTTTTTGTCACGGATTCAGGAGGGTTTCCTGGTACAGGATCGGTGGCTGTTACTTAACCGGCATTGATTGCTCAAGTTGAACAGCATCAAGCGTGAGCAGAGAGACTGCCTACGGAGTCATTGAAGTATGAGAAAATTATTAAAGGAAATATCAGTCATCCCGGGAGTGGCAGGATCCTGTATTTTTGACAAAAAAGAAGGTCCGCTGTGCAAGGAGCTGCACCCGAAGCTTTCTGAAGATCTTCTGCAGACCATTGGAATCCACTTTCTCCGCTTGATCCAGATGGGTTCCATGGCCGATCTGGATATCCAATCCAGTCATTTTCGTTTTGATAAGTACACGGTGATCGGTATTCCCGTGGAAAGCAATGCTGTTTTGCTGACCATCTGTGAGTCTCAGGCAAACTGCTCCCTGGTGGCGACCACTGCCGCTATGCTGGTTGCCGACATGCGGGAAGAGCTTGATAGAGGTGTTACCGCCGTTGCCGAGCCGGAGAAACAATCGGCGGCGGAGAAACAACCGGAGGTCGATACCGAGGGTGAGGATGAGGAAATGCTGGCACTGTACCAGGAGATCGAGACCGCCCTTGCCGGGGCGATCGGTCCTGTTGCCGGTGTTGTCATGCAGGATTACCTGGAAAAATGGAAAAACGACGGCCCGGTTATTCAATTCCGACTAACCGAATTGACCGGGATGCTTGAGAAGGAAATCGGTGACAGTGAACTGGTTAAAGATTTTTCCAAAAAGATCCAGGCCATTTTGTAAGGGCTGCGGAAAAAAATACCTCTCCCGTCCTGCTTGTCTTCGTAACCGTTCACCGGGATGTCATGCCCTTGGCATTCCATCCAAATTGTAAACGTCTTCCACTGCTCCATATTCGTGCAGGTAAGCGAGCCTGCGAGACTCCGGGTAAGCGAGCCTGCGAGACTCCGGGTAAGCGAGGAGCGAGACTCCGATAGCCCGCTATGTGAGGAAGTCTGATCGAACGGAGAGGTAGATACGCGCAGACTTTGAGCGTAGACTCCGTGGGGTGCTGATGAACGCTTAGATATTTTTTCCCGCAGCCCTGAGTATGATGACGCAACAGAAAATCTGACCGCAGCAGCTGAATCCGGGTCCTGAACGAAAAAAGGTCCTGTCGTCTTATGACGGCAGGACCTTTTTTTGTTTGAAATATTTTTGGGCTTGGGCTGGAGCCTGAAACACAGGAGGCCGGGTTTGGCTGCCTTTTGCTTCTCCAGCCGCTGGTTTATTTCTGGAAACGTTTCAGCATTCTGTCCACGCTGATCCGCAGCCGGTCAACGGCCCGGGCCAAGCTGCCGATTTCGTCCTTGGATGTAATGTTGATCGGCTGGGCCAGGTTTTTACCCAGGCTGATTTCAGTTGCACGTTTTTCAAGCGTGGAAATAGGCTTGACCACGTACTGGCTGAAAAATATCCAGATAATCAACATCAGGACAAGGACGCCTCCGGCACCGATGGCAACCAGATTTACAGCAGCTTTCTTCGCCTTGTTCAGCGCATCTTGAATGGGAACGTAGATAACATAGGCAGCCGCAACAGTGCCGGCCTTCCAGTGATAACCGTTTTCCGTACCATACTTTTCAGTGACCGCCTGTGGTGCATTGGCTGGATCGCCGTGGCAGCGGAGACAGTTTCTGCTGACTTTAATGGGTTCAGCATAATAGAAATAGGACGCTCCGTTTTTGTCAATAACCCCTTCGGCCTGCTTCATGTTCTGGTTCTTGCGGAATTTGTCGATAATGACCAGGTCGAATTTATCGGCCTTGTTATCCGGATGAAGCGGGTCAATGGTGGCCTGTTTGAACAGGTAATCTTTATTTTTCTTCTGAAATTCACTCCAGACCCCGCGGGTGAGGGTAAAACCGGACATGAGCTCCGGAATAAATGTGCCCCGGGCCACATGTTCCATAATGAGTGGCCGCTGCTGACTTTTAAAGTAAATACGCGAAGACTGCAGGTAATCAAAAACCAGATGCCCTTTGGATTTGGCCTCGGCTAATGCATTATCGACACTGAACTTGTAACTGGTTGCACCGATACCGATGGTGGCCAGCAGGCTCAGGATGCCGATCAAAATAATAAAACGGGCCCGAATACTCATACGAAAATCTCCGATTACAAGTTTGAAGGAATAGGGTGTTTTCTCTACTCTTTATCCAATCATATTTTTCAGGCCAAGATCAAGGGAATTGTTGCAGATTCTATTATAAAATCCAATTGTTAATAGGTGCTATTCCTGAAGAGTGTTCCCGGGGAGAAAGGGTATGGCGGGGGATGGTAGGGCCGGGTCAATGTAACCGTTCACCAAGAGTAACATAGTTTATTAATTCTGAGGCGCAAGCGGCATATCCGTCAAACTAAGAATAAATGTCCTTGGCAGAAGCAAAAAGGGTGGGCATTGCTCACCAAAAAAAGCTGCCGAACCCCATGCACTCTATATGGAGCAACGTCCTTCCGGCGAAGCAGCTATTAATATAACCCACTTTCTGCTGGTGGGCGGTGCCCACCACAAAACTGGTTTATTTTATTGCCACCAATCGCCCGCAGGTAAGCGTAGACTCCGGGGGCGGGCTCTGCGGACTTACGGACTCGTCGCCGCTGTCAGAGGATAAGAGAAAAGGCTGCCCCCTGTCCCGGGCCCGGGCTTTCCGCGGTGAGCTCACCATCATGGGCATCGACGATAATCTTTGCCTGTGCAAGGTTAAGGCCGAATCCCTCCGGATTTCGTTTTTCAGGGGGCAGGACAAAGGGCTTAAACAGCAGGTCCCGATCCTCGGCCGCAAAGCCCTTACCGTTATCACGCACGGTCAGCCTGTTTTTTTCTCCTTCCGCTGCAGCCTCGATAGTAACGGTTCCCCGTTTATCAGTGAAAACCAAGCTGTTCTCGATCAGGGTTGTGAGCAGAAACTGCAGATAGCCCGGGTCGGCGTTGAAAATGATATTCTCATCAATCCTGTTCTCAACGACCAGTTCTTTTTTGGAGATCGTCCGGGCCTTGTCTGTCAGTACCGTGTCGACGAGTTCCTTTACCTTGACCGGTTGTCTGGTTACGGTCAGGTCGCTGCCGGCGATCCCGAAATAGGTGATCAACACTTCTGCAAGTTTTTTCAACCGATCCAGTGGTGAGTTTATCTCGCCCGAGAGGTAA
>DRKH01000549.1 GCA_011051825.1 Desulfobulbus sp. | reverse complement strand
TTTCAGCAGCAAAAGGTTGACTGTGTTCTTCTCGCTGCAGCCAAGGTGGGGGGAATACTTGCGAATTCCTCCTTCCCTGCCGATTTTATTTATCAGAATCTGGCTATTCAGAATAATGTTATCCATGAAGCCTGGCGGGCCGGGACCCGGCAGCTTGTTTTTCTCGGCAGTTCCTGCATCTACCCAAAAATGGCGCCCCAGCCCCTGAAAGAAGAGTATCTCCTTTCAGGGCCTCTTGAGTCAACCAACGAACCATATGCCATAGCCAAGATTGCCGGAATAAAAATGTGTGAGGCCTATAATCGGCAATATGGAACTCATTATTTTGCCGTTATGCCGACCAATTTGTATGGACCGGGCGACCATTATGATTTGGAGAATTCGCATGTACTGCCGGCCCTGCTCCGCAAAATGGATGAGGCTAAAAAACAGGGTGAACGGGAAGTCGTTGTTTGGGGGACCGGTACTCCTCGTCGGGAATTTCTCCACTGTGATGACCTGGCTGATGCGGTTGTGTTTCTGTTGATGAGCAGCCGGGGAAAAGTAACGGATGCATTCGGGCCGGCCGGAGCACCTCTGATAAATATCGGCAGTGGTAAAGATATCAGCATCGGCGAGCTGGCTGAACTTATAAAAAGAATTGTCGGCTTTAACGGTACCATTACCTGGGACCGGGATAAACCCGACGGTACTCCTAGAAAATTACTTGATATCAGTAGGTTGATGGATCTGGGCTGGCAGTCGAAAATTTCTCTGCCGGATGGTATCAGGACAACCTATCTCGACTATCTTTCAGAGTCTCAAGGCTGAAATAGACTGCAGGTGCAGAGGGAAAGGGTGGAAAGATGGTGTTTGCATGCGCTTTCAACTCAAATCACTTGGTTTGCCTTGTGTTCTGAGATTGACGTTGCCCGTTGAATCCTTTATGTTTTACCCCTGAATGAAAGAATGTAATCAAGCGCGGGATAGTCTTATCTGCCCGTAGCGTATCTTTTTAAATGAGGATCATTGTATGACCAAAAAAGCCCTAATTACCGGTGTGACCGGGCAGGATGGTGCCTATCTGTCCGATTTCCTGCTCGAAAAAGGATACGAAGTACACGGGATCAAGCGGAGGACATCCCTGTTTAATACCGATCGTATTGATCATCTGTACCAGGACCCGCACGAAGAACAACTGCGCTTCATTCTTCATCATGGCGATTTAACGGATTCGTCAAGCCTTATTCATATCATTGAAAAAGTACAGCCGGACGAAATTTATAATCTGGCCGCTCAGTCCCATGTCCAGGTTTCCTTTGAAGAGCCGGAATACACTGCAAATTCCGATGCCCTTGGCACCCTGCGGATTCTTGAAGCTATCAGAACCATGGGGATGGCCGAAAAAACCCGTTTTTATCAGGCTTCGACATCAGAGTTATTCGGTAAGGTGCAGGAAGTTCCTCAGACCGAGACGACACCGTTTTATCCCCGTTCCCCGTATGCGGTTGCAAAACTGTATGCCTACTGGATAACGGTCAATTACCGTGAGGCCTATGGGATGTATGCCTGTAATGGAATCCTGTTTAATCATGAGTCGCCGGTACGCGGAGAGACCTTTGTTACCCGTAAGATCACCCGTGCCCTGGCCCGCATCGTCCTCGGTATGAAAGACTGTACATATCTGGGTAACCTGAATGCCAAGCGTGACTGGGGACATGCCCGGGATTATGTGGAAATGCAGTGGCTGATGCTGCAGCAGGATGAGCCGGAGGATTTTGTCATTGCCTCCGGTGAACAGCATTCGGTGCGTGATTTCGTCAATGCCGCCGCCGAAGAGCTGAAAATGGAGATTGACTGGCAGGGTGAGGGCGTGGCCGAGACCGGTACGGTTGCATCGGCGGAGCAACCCGAGCTGGTCGGTAAAGTTATTGTTCGTGTTGATCCCCGTTATTTCAGGCCCACAGAGGTTGAATCTCTTCTAGGTGACCCGATCCGGGCCAGAGAACGATTGGGCTGGACTCCAAAGACAAGTTTTAAAGAGCTGGTCGCGGAAATGGTTCGTCATGATATGGAAGAGGCCAAAAGAGACCATCTGTGCAGGAAGGAAGGGTTCAGCGTCAAGGAGCATTTTGAATAAATTTTCCTGATTTCAGGCAAAGCTCGGCTTTTCACAAATCAGGAACACCGTCACCTGTTCACCCGGGCTGTACCCCTTGATATTCAGTGATGGTATCTCTTGTACCAGGCTGAGGACTGCGGGGCATCAGATAAATTATTATGTATCTGGAGAGTGTTTGTTGAAGAATAAAACAGCGCTTATTTTTGGCATATCCGGTCAGGATGGAGCATATCTGGCCAGATTGCTGCTGGAAAAAGGATATGAAGTGGTTGGTACCTCACGGGATGCCCAGATGTCCTCTTTTGTCAATCTGTGCAGGCTCGGGATCCGTGAGCACGTTGAGGTCGTTTCCGCGTCACTTGGTGAATTTCGCAGTGTACTGCAGGTCCTGAAGACGGTGAACCCTGAAGAAATTTACAATCTTGCCGGACAGAGTTCGGTCGGCCTTTCCTTTGAACAGCCGGTCGAGACCTATGAATCCATTGGTATCGGAACCTTGAACTTGCTGGAATCAGTACGTTTCCTGGATAGCGGGGCGAGGCTCTACAATGCCTCTTCAAGTGAGTGTTTCGGCAATACCGATGGAGTACCGGCCACCGAAGAAACCCCATTTCGTCCCCGCAGCCCGTATGCAGTTGCAAAATCGGCCGCCTTCTGGCAGCTGGCCAACTATAGAGAGGCCTACGGACTCTTTGCCAGTTCCGGATTGCTGTTCAACCATGAGTCGCCGCTGCGGCCTGCTCGTTTTGTTACCCAGAAAATCGTCAGGGAGGCCTGTCAGATAAAGGCCGGTATTAAAGACAAGATGAAGCTTGGCAACATTTCGGTCAAGCGTGACTGGGGCTGGGCGCCGGAGTATGTGGAGGCCATGTGGCTGATGCTTCAGCAGGATGAACCTGATGACTATATTGTCGCTACCGGACAGACCCATAGTCTGGAAGACATGGTGGAAACGGTTTTTTCCCATCTCGGCCTCAACTGGCGGGAGCACGTAGAGTTGAATCCTGATTTGCTGCGGCCGACCGATATCATGACCTCCCTTGCCGATCCCGGCAAGGTCGAAAGGAAACTGGGCTGGAAGGCAAAGTACACCATGAAGGACGTGGCGATAATGATGGTCGAAGAGTGCATGAAGGGTGCATGCTGATCATGGTTCATATTCTGAGGCATATCCTGTTGTTTTATTCTTTTTCTCTTGCGGCATCAGACTGCTGTCGTTCTACAGATGGGTGATTTCAAGGGCCGACTGATAGCCCTGTATCAGTATAGAGGTTTTGTGGCCAGTATGGTCGGACGGGAGTTCCGCAGTCGTTATCTGGGCTCGCTTCTCGGTAGTGTCTGGTCCATCCTCAATCCCCTGACCATGATTTTTATCTATACGGTGATTTTCTCCCGGGTCATGCGGGCGAAATTACCGGGTATTGATGACCCCATGGCCTATGGTTTGTTTGTCTGTGCCGGTCTGTTGCCCTGGATTTTCTTTACAGAGCTCCTGAGTCGTTTTCCCAACATTTTCATCGAACAGGCCGCGCTGTTGAAAAAGGTCAGTTTCCCGAGAATAACCCTGCCGGTTATTGCCCTGTGTTCGGCAACGATTAACTTTATTATTATTTTCAGCCTGCTCCTGGTCTTTTTGTTGATCTCCGGCCGGTTTCCGGGCTGGGCCGTACTTGGATATCTTCCCCTCCTTATTATCCAGCAGATGTTTGTGGTCGGAATCGGGGTCATGCTGGGCAGCATGAACGTGTTTTTCAGGGATATCGGTCAGTTTGTCGGGGTTGTGCTCCAGTTCTGGTTCTGGTTTACGCCCATTGTCTACGTGGTGACCATGGTGCCGGAAGAGGCACAGCGGCTGCTCCCGTTCAATCCGATGACGGCTTTTGTTCAGGCCTATCAGGGCATTATTCTTCAGGGAACATGGCCTGATTTTATGCAGTTTAAATGGCATTTTCTGGGGGCCGTTGTCGCCCTGATCTGTGGTTTTTTTGTCTTTCATAAACTGGCGGATGAGATGGTGGATGAGCTGTGAGCGGTCGAATTGTTGTAAAAAACCTGGGGAAAAAGTATAAGCGTTACCCCAATCGCTGGGCCCGTCTCAGGGAGTGGCTCAGTTTCGGCAGATCCGTTCACCATCAGGAAAGCTGGATTTTGCGCAACCTCAACTTTGAACTGGCTGATGGCGAATCTCTGGGCATAATCGGTGTCAACGGGGCCGGAAAATCAACCCTTCTCAAGTTGTTGACCCGAACTTCCGCCCCCAGTGAAGGAACAGTCGAGATCCAGGGCCGCGTTTCCGCCCTGCTCGAACTCGGCATGGGCTTTCATCAGGATTTTTCCGGCCGGGTCAATGCGCTGATGACCTGCCAGATGATGGGCTATTCCAGTGAAGAGGCCCATGGCCTGATTGAGGAAATCCGGGAATTCTCAGAGCTTGGCGACTATCTGGAACAACCGGTCAGGGTCTATTCCACCGGTATGCAGGTGCGGCTCGCGTTTAGCGCTGCAACGGTGACCCGCCCGGGAATCCTTATCGTTGACGAGGCGCTCTCGGTTGGAGATGCCTATTTTCAGCATAAGTGTATCCGTCGTATTCGTGATTACCGCGATCAGGGAACCACCCTGCTGTTTGTCTCCCATGACCCCGGGGCCGTGAAGTCGCTCTGCCAGCGGGCTATTCTCCTGGATGGCGGCTCCATCATTAAAGACGGAGTCCCCGACATGGTGCTGGATTATTATAACTCGGTCATTGCCCGTAAAAATAATGATGAAGAGATCCGGCAGGCCGCAGGGGAGGGCGGAGGAGTCTCCACCAGATCCGGTAACGGAAAAGCCAGGATACGATCTGTGGATATCACCAGAAAGGACGGCAGTTCCGTTCGTTCTTTTCTGGTTGGAGAACAGGTCGTGTTATGCTGCCGGGTGGAGTTTTATTCCGAAATCGAATGTCCCACGGTGGGCATTCTTCTGCGTGACAGGATGGGCAATGACGTGTACGGCACCAATACCAGTCATCTTGGGTACGGGGATATATCGGTGAAAGAAGGGGACAGCATTGATGTCGCCTTCTCCCTGCCGCTCAATGTCGGTCCTGGCAATTATTCCGTCTGCATGGCGGTGCATGGTGGGGATTCGCATTTAGAGGAAAACTGTGATTGGTGGGACCGCTGTCTTGCCCTCCAGGTCATGCCCGGAAAGGAGCCGCCCTTTGTCGGCGTTGCGGCCCTGCCGGTTGAGGTCCTGATACAGAAAGAAGAGGGCGAAAATCTGCTCTGCGGGACTGAAACCTGAACCACTGAAATCCGAACTACTGGAACCTGAATACATGCTGGAAACGAAAAACCCGGAAATTGATATCGCTGATCTGCTTGAAAAAGTCGGAGCCGAGCTCAAGCGGCAACAGAACAACTCGGCCGGTCCGCAGAAAGACGCCCCTCAGGAAGCGCTGCAGATCAACGATCCCTATACCTGGAATCAGCTGCGTGAAACCCTGAAGATGGCTGAACTCAATGTCGACGCCGGGGCTGAAGTCACTTCCATGCTCCATTACCGCGGCATTGTCCGCAAGATCGCCCGGCTGCTGGGCAAGATTACTGTTTTTCTGGGCCGGGTCATTACCATTCCCCAGCGAAATTTCAACGCCTCCATCCTCCACAGCCAGCGCATCATCCTTGACGGGCTTCGGGACATGAATCGCAACACGGCCCAGCTTGAACAGGAGATGGCGAAAATCAAGGAAAAGTCGGCCC
>DRKH01000548.1 GCA_011051825.1 Desulfobulbus sp. | reverse complement strand
CAAAGAACAACTCCCGGCTTTTATAGAGGCCTTTCCGCAGGGGGCTGTCGACTCATCGCCGGTCGCCCGGTTTCCCGAGTACCCCGCAAAGCAGGCATTCTGCACCTCTGCTGAAGTCGTATACAATGTTCAAGGGTGCAACCTGTTTCCCGATCCGGACCGCTATAAGGGCCAATTTGAGGTCTTAAGGACATGGCTGTCCCGTGACTACCTGTGGAACACCGTACGACAGGTCGGTGGTGCCTATGGCTGCTTTATCCAGTTTAACCAGATCACCGGCAATCTGGCCTTTGTCAGTTACCGTGACCCCCAGGTTGCCAAGACCTTTACCGCCTATGACAGGACCTGGGAACAGGTGGAAATCATTGAACTGGCCCCACCTGTTCTCCAGCAGCTTATCATCGGTACCTATGGCAGCTTTGATCCCCTGCAGGGACCGGCCGCCCTCGGGGCCACCGCACGGAACGAATATCTTTCCGGAATCAGCGCCGTCGACAAACAGCGTAGAGTCGAGGAGATTTTGTCAACGGAAGTGGCGGACCTGCGTGCCTTTGCGCCCTTTCTAAAAAACCTCTCTGCCGGGAAAGTGGTGGCCACCATCGGCAACAGGGCCAAGATTCAAGAGAATGCGTCCCTCTATGAGGATATCACTGAACTGTAGTGATCAGGGGCGGGTAAACCCGCATACTACAGACCGCGTGACGGGATACCTGGAACATCCCGGGTCCACGACCGGATCTCCCGGCAGGGCAGGGGAGAGAACTTCTTTTGTAACTGGTCACAGGATTATTTGTAACCATGTGTTTTCACCGATTTTAAACCCGTAAGTGTTCAGGGGTACCGCAGATTCGTGCAGGCGTGACTGGCCGCAGGTAAGCGGAGCGGAGCGAAGACTCCGGGTAAGCGGAGCGGAGCGAAGACTCCGGGTAAGCGGAGCGGAGCGAAGACTCCGGGTAAGCGAGCCTGCGAGACTCCGTGCGGTGCCCCCCCTCCTGAACACTTACCGTCTTTTGCATGCAGACAGCCCCCTGCCGGCTTGAACAGCCGGCAGGCCTCCGGCTGCAGAACAGATGCCCCCCTCCTACACCCGATCCACCACCTTGGAAAAATAGGGCGACTCGTCGTCAATCTGGAGGGAACGTCCTTGGCGGCACTGCAACTTAAATTTAAGAAAATTTAGCTTTTTCAACTGGTTATACTTGTCTTTCTCTTCAGTTGCAGCCGCCAGCAGCTCTTCTGTCTGCACAATTTCCTTACGCAGCGCCAACTCTTCAGGGATATAGCCTGCATTTTTCAACATCCTGAACGCCAGCCGGAGATCGGCTGGGACATTCTGCATCGAATCTTCAGGCAACGGCTTGTTCTTCCAATGACTCAGATCCGGAACCGTTCCCTCGGCCATGGCCTGTTCAATTTTTCGTTCCGCTATTGAATGCAATGCCGTCAACACGATACAACCTCCCCTTTGTTTTTGCACAGAACCGTATCCCGACCGAAATGGATATCGTCCCTGTCCGGGTAATCAATTATAAAATGCAATCCACGTGACTCCTTGCGCAGGTCTGCACAGCGAATGATCAGATCGGCAATCACAGCAAGATTCCGCAACTCAACCAGATCAGCGGTGAGCAGGTAGTCGTCGAAATGTTCCTTGATCTCCATGAGAATTGGTGCAATCCTCCGCCGAACCAGCTGTAATCGTTTTTCCCTCCTGACAATACCGACATAATTCCACATCAGGCGACGAATCTGGTCCCAGTTATGACTTATCAACACATTTTCTTCAATGGAACCGGCCACTCCATTCCGCCAGTCACTGGTTTCCACCAGGGGTTTCTTTTTTAATTCCGGCCAGCGGCTCCGCAGCCATGCGGCCCCCCGGTCGGCAAAAACGACCGCCTCCAGCAGGGAATTACTTGCCAGCCTGTTCGCACCGTGCAATCCTGTACAGGCCGTTTCACCAAGGGCAAGCAGGTTTTCAACACTACTCTCACCCCAGGTATTGACCTGGACGCCGCCACACATGTAGTGGGCTGCAGGCACAACCGGTATAGGGTCTCTGGTTATATCGACCCCATATTTTTTACAGGTCGAATAGATGGTCGGAAAACGATTTTTTATAAATTCGGGGTCACGATGGGTAATATCAAGAAAAACACAGTCAGCGCCGCTTTCCTTCATCTCGGCATCAATACCCCGGGCCACCGCATCCCTGGTCGCAAGGTCTCCCCGGCTGTCCTTTTTCAACATGAAGGGGACCCCTTTTTCATTGATGAGCACGCCGCCCTCACCCCGAACCGCTTCTGAAATAAGAAAGTTCTTGGCCTGCCGGTTAAAAAAACAGGTTGGGTGAAACTGAACAAATTCCAGGTTAGCCACCTGCGCGCCTGCCCTGTAGGCCATGGCCAGACCGTCCCCGGTCGCAATATCCGGATTGGTTGTATACAGATAGACCTTGCCACAGCCACCGGTACAGAGCACGGTAACACGGCTCAACCTCGTCTCCACCTCTCCTGTCTTTCTATTCAAGACATAGGCGCCGATACATCGGTCTTTTCCGGTCGAAACAGATATCCCGCCCGGGGCCCGGGAGGCCACAAGCAGATCGATGGCCAGATGATCCTCTAAAATCTCAACATTTTGATTTCCGGCTATTTTTTCAAGCAGGGCCCGTTCGATTTCGCGCCCGGTAAGGTCAAAGGCATGAGCGACACGTCGGTGGGAATGCCCCCCCTCCATTCCCAGGTCAAAGCCCCGGCCTGCCTTGCCCTGTTGGAACCTGACCCCGAAATCAACCAGCTCCCGAACCCTGGCTTCTCCATCCCGGACCACCAGATTCACCACTTCTTCATTACACAAGCCGTCACCGGACAGGAGGGTATCCCGCACATGGTACTCTGCCGAATCATCGTCGGATAACACCGCAGCAATCCCGCCCTGGGCGAGGTTTGTCGCTGTATCGGTGCTCATTTTCTTGGTGACTAGAGTTACCCTGCAGAACGCTGAAACCTTTAAGGCAAATGACAGTCCAGCAATCCCGCTCCCAATGACCAGCACATCCGTTTGCATCATCAAAACCACCTGGAAAAATTCTGTTCGAACAAAAAAACAACCAATGTTTCACGTGAAACATTAAAAAAAAGTTCTCCCCCGGGAGAGACTGTAGTATACTCCCGATCATTTAAGTCAACAAGGGGAAGGAAGAGACGAATGAAAAAGATGAAAGCCAAGGTAATAGTTCTGGCAAACCAGAAGGGTGGGGTAGGGAAGACGACAACCGCTCTTAATCTGGCGGCGGTGCTTGCGTCCAAGGGGAAAAAGGTTCTCCTGGTTGACTCGGACCCGCAGGGCAATGCCTCCAGCGGAGTGGGCATGTTCAAGACCAGTGAGGATAAAAATATTTACCAGTGTTACATGGGGAACAGCGACGCCAGTTCCTGTATACAGGAGACTAATCTTAAAAATCTCTCCATCCTCCCGGCATCCATAGACTTAGTCGGAGTTGAGGTTGAGCTTATCAGTCTGGAAAACCGTGAAAAACAGCTCAAATCAATCCTGCGGCCGATTCGGGATCGTTTTCAATTTATCATTGTTGACTGCCCACCGTCACTGGGCCTGTTGACCATTAATGGACTGACTGCAGCCGACTCCGTTCTCATTCCCCTGCAGTGTGAATATTTTGCCTTGGAAGGTTTGGCCCTGCTGGTCAACACTATCCGTAAGGTGAAAAAAAACCTCAATCGAGGCCTCTACATTGAGGGACTCCTGCTGACAATGTTTGATCGCCGGAACAGGCTGACCCATCAGGTCGCCGATGAAATCCAGAAACACTTTGGAAAGCAGGTCTACAAAACGGTCATTCCGAGAAATGTTCGTTTAAGTGAAAGTCCCAGTCACGGTAAAACTATCCTTGAATATGATAAAAGCTGTACCGGTGCCAAGGCCTATATAACGTTCGGCAATGAATTTCTTCGCAGAATAAAGGGGTGGAAATGAGTGTGAAAAGTGCATTAGGCAGGGGCGTTGGCGCCCTGCTTCCGGATGATCTTGACGGCGAAAACGAAGATATTTTTTTCATGTGCGATATCGACAAGATAGAGCCAAACCCGCAGCAACCACGGAGTTATTTTGATCCGGAAAAACTGCAGGAACTTTCGGAATCCATCCGCGAACGGGGGGTTATCCAGCCCCTGCTGGTGACCCGTTCACAGGGTAACCGTTACCACCT
>DRKH01000547.1 GCA_011051825.1 Desulfobulbus sp. | reverse complement strand
CTGACAATGCGCTGGAAGATGATAACTTTACCCCGTTGCTGTCGTCGGCATTATCGCCGACCTCACAAAATGGGCAGTGGATACGTCTTTCTTCTTGACAGTGTCAACCATATCAGGGTTCGCTCAACAATAACTTCGCATTCTGAGGCGCACTTTGAACATTTAGAAAAGCGATCTTCAATTATGCAATCCTCACCGTAGCCCTGCTACGCCTGCGGTTGCATGCAATCAGATCACTTCTCTAAATGTCCACATTACATCTCACCTCTACGAAGTTGTTGCTGAGCGCCCCCCTACTCCCCTGAATCCTCTCCAGCCCGACCCCTTCACCACATCCGCTGAACTGTTACGTCACCCCGTCTCTGCACGGTCACCCTATCCCGCACAGATTGGCTGTCGGAGTCTCCGCCAGGCTCCGCTTGCCTGCGAACCGGCACACCCGGAAGTCTACGCTTTTCCGCACAAATAGGCATAGACTTCAAATTCGTATTTTTCAGGACCGGTTACCGCGTTTTCTTGATCTGGATCAAGTTTTTTTCTTCGTTCATGAGTAATAAAAGGATATATTCTTACTTTATGTCCAGTTGTAGAGCAGCAAAGGGTGTTGCATGGGACATATGAACCACATCTTACTTTTTTCTTAAAGGGGGAAGCAATGAACAAGATGCGGAATGTGTTTGCAGGCGTTGGCGGTGCACTGGCTGTACTGCTGATAACAACAGGTGCCATGGCGGCCGATAGTTGCATCGACTGCCATACCAAAATTTCTCCGGGCCAGGTTCAGGACTGGAAGGTGAGCAAACATGCTGAAAACGACGTAAGTTGCTCCGAATGCCATGGAACCAAACATCAGACGGCCGAGGATTACAAGCTGGCCGTGCTGCCCGATGAGGCAAAATGCAAGGAATGCCACCAGGAACAGTATGACTCCTTTGCCAAGGGCAAACACAACTTCGGCTGGACCAGCCTCAATGCCATTCCGGCAACGCACATGGCGCCGGATGAACTCATTGAAGGCGGACGCGGTTGCGGCGGCTGTCATAATATGGGAATTAAGACCAAGGCCCAGAAAAAAGAACAACGAGACAAGGGCTACCGCTACCAGAACAACTCCTGTGACGAGTGCCACACCCGCCACTCCTTCTCCAAAAAAGAGGCCCAGAGCCCACGCGCCTGTCAGCAGTGTCATATGGGCTATGATCATCCGCAATGGGAAATGTGGTCCAGCTCCAAACATGGTGAACGCTGGTTTGCAAAACAAAATGGTGATCTCCCCGAGGGTGCGGCCGCTCCGACCTGCCAGACCTGCCATTTACCCGACGGCACTCACGAAAATCATACCGCCTGGGGCTTTCTCGGCGTTCGATTGCCGTTGCCCGATGATGCACAGGCCGCAGCCGACCGGGTAACCATCCTCAAGGCCCTGGGTGTTCTTGATCCTAAAACCGGACAGCCGACCCCTATCCTGGATGCGGTCAAGGCCGTGGACATGGCCCGGCTTGATCAGCAGTCCTGGCAGAAAGAACGGGACAAGATGCTTAAAATCTGTTCACAATGTCATTCTTCCGCCTATGCCAAAGAACAGCTGGATATGGGTGACTCCATCATGATGAAGGCCGACCGTCTGATGGCTGAGGCGATTACAACCGTTGCCGGACTCTATGAAGATGGTCTCATCAAGAAACCGGCCGGCTATCCGGCCAATTACCCTTTCCTGCTGATGTTCATGCATACCAATGGAACCGCCTGGAACAAGGATCTGGACAAACTCTCCTATATTGATCAGGTTCTAGTCCAGATGTACATGAAGCACCGTATGCGGGCCTACCAGGGTTTTTTCCATGTTAATCCGGACTATGCCTACTGGTACGGCTGGAACGAGATGACCAAGGATCTGGGAGAGATAAAAGAACTGGCACGGGTCATGCGGGCAACGGCCGGTAAAGAATAAGCCGATCCCGTTAACTCAACAAAAAAAGTAACTGTTCAGGTGCATGCAGTAAACTGATGAACAGTTACCAAAAAAAAAGCGGCTGCTCCGTCCGGGAGCAGCCGCTTTTGTACCTATTCAGAGGGGTGCACGATTTCTGCAATACCACAAATCGTAACTGTTCAAGAATGCCCATATCTGTGCAGTCAGGTCAGTGAACTATAGTTCTTTCCATGTGAATCCGGCCTGATCGTACAGAGAGGTAGATAAGCGCAGACTCCGAGAAAATTTTCAGGCACAGGGTAGGAGCGGGCGATAGCCCATAGCCGTCAAGCTAAGAATAAATGTCATTGGCAGAAGCAAAAAGTAGGGTGGGCATTGCCCACCAAAAAAAGCTGCCGAACCCCATGCACTCTATATGTAGCAACGTCCTTCCAGCGAAGCAGCTATTATTATAACCCACTTTCTGCTGGTGGGCGGTGCCCACCCTACACAAAACCGGTTTATCTTTTTGCCACCAATCGCCCGCAGGGGCGGGCTCCTACTTTTGGGTTGCGGGTAGAACCCTCGTTAGTTCTTTCCATGAAAATCACCAGGTTACGCTTAAAATATGCGTAAACAGATTTTCAGATAAAGCTGACCCTGCAGAACCGTCTTTTTCCGACCTGAAGGAGAACCGTGCCTTGGGCGGGGATATCGGTATCAACATCCGTAACCTTCCGCCCGTCCACGG
>DRKH01000546.1 GCA_011051825.1 Desulfobulbus sp. | reverse complement strand
CCAGATCACCATGGCCGAGCCCACCGACCACATTGAGGTCGAAGAGCTTCAGGACATCGTCAACATGGGCCTTGATGTCTGTGTTTCCACGGCCCGTGACATCATCGATGCCTATAAAAAATATTATAATATTGACGAGGAGGAATACAGATCCTTTTTTAATTTCAAAGATGAATGTTCGGATGAGGAAGAGATTACCCAGGTCGAAGATTTCGGTGCCCTGGTTTCCGACGCGGCCGAAGATTTTGAAATTGAAAGCGGGAGCCAGGATGAAAGTGCCTTTGATCAGTTTTCCGCCTCGGATGCCCCGATCATCAAGCTGGTCAACGGAATCCTGGTTAAAGCCGTGCAGGAAGGGGTCAGTGATATCCATATTGAACCCTTTGAAAAGACCATGCAGGTCAGGTATCGTAAGGATGGCGCCCTGTTCAAATCCATGAACCTGCCCCTGACCATTAAAAACGCCCTGGTCGCGCGAATGAAAATCCTGGCCGACCTGAACATCACCGAACGCAGGGTGCCCCAGGATGGTCGTATCAAGATGCGGATGGGCCGCAACCGGGCGGTTGACTTCCGTGTCTCCACCCTGCCCCTGCTCTTTGGCGAGGGCATTGTTCTGCGTATCCTGGATAAGGGCTCACTCAACGTCGACCTGACCCAGCTGGGCTTTGAAGTCAAAACCTTCGAAGCGCTTAAACGCTGCCTCAACAGTCCCCAGGGCATGCTGCTGGTGACCGGGCCTACGGGATCAGGCAAGACCGTTACCCTCTATTCGGCCTTAAACTCACTCAACAAGGAAGATATCAAAATCCTCACTGCCGAGGATCCGGTGGAGTTCAACTTCAAGGGCATTAACCAGGTCAACGTCAACACCGAAGTCGGCATGACCTTTGCCGCGGCCCTGAAGGCCTTCCTGCGCCAGGATCCGGATATCATCATGGTTGGTGAGATTCGCGACATCGACACCGCCGGTATCGCCATGAAAGCAGCCATGACCGGCCATCTTGTATTCTCCACCCTCCATACCAACGACTCTCCGGCCACGGTCGGACGTATGGTGGATATCGGTATTCCGGCCTACCTGCTGGCCTCCTCCCTGAGCATGGTCCTGTCCCAGCGCCTCGGCAGACGACTCTGTAAAAAATGTCGTGAACCGGCCACCTATGATAAAAATAAATTACTGAGCGCCGGCTTCAAAGAAGAAGAACTGGACAGCCTCAAACTCTACAAGGCCAAGGGCTGCCCCGAATGCAACGGACTGGGCTACAAAGGACGGGTCGGTTTTTTTGAGCTGATGGAGGTCACCGACGAGGTCGCAAAGGCCATTCAGGCCGAGGTGTCCGAAGAACAACTGCGAAAGATCGCCGTTCAGGAAGGCATGTATACCCTGCGCGAGGCCGCCCTGCAGAAGGCCCGGGACGGGATCACCAGCCTGGAAGAGGTCCTGCGTCGAACGGTTGTCCATGAGGACAGCCTGCCGGCCTACCTGGTCAACCCGGACGTGGAAGAATACCAGGACGGTGACGGCATCATCCAGGAAGGAAACAAGGACAAGGATTTCTTCAAGCTTGTTCGCGGCAAGGTAGCGGTCCTTAGGGGTGGTAAAAAAATAGCCGAAATCTCCGAACCGGGGGAATATTTCGGTGAAATGGCCTCCATCCTCAATGAAACCAGAACCGCCTCCATTGTTTCCGCCGGCCGCTGTACGGTAAAACGGTATCCCGGCAACAAACTGAATGAACTTATCGAAAAATATCCCGACGTCTCCAGACACCTCTTCAAAACCCTGGTCGGACGCCTGCAGAAAACCGACCGGATCGTGGTTCAACTCGCCGGTGGCGCCAGAAGCAGGCCCCAGGTAGTTCGCCGGGCATGAACAATAATCCAAAGATTTCGGTTTATATTCTGGCCTACAACGAGGCCGAGAAGATCCGATCCGCCATTAACTCGGTTCTATGGGCCGACGAGATCATTCTGGCCGACTCATTCAGCCAGGATGGGACGGCAGCCATTGCCGAGGAAATGGGAGCAAGGGTGGTCCAAATCAAGTTTACGGGATTTGGTGATCTGCGCAACAGGGGAATGGCCGCCTGCAGCCATGAATGGATTTTCTCGCTCGATGCCGACGAACGCTGCACCCCCGAGGCCCGGGACGAAATCCTGGCCACTGTCCGCCGCCCGGAAACCGCCGATGCATACTATATTCCCCGTCGTAACTTCTTCATGGGCCGCTGGATCAAACATTCCGGTTTTTATCCGGATTACCGCCAGCCGCAACTGTTTAAAAAAGGAACTCTGGACTTTAAAAACGACGACCCGGTCCATGAAGAGTATACAATCCGCTCCGACAAGCCGGTGGGCTACCTGAAGTGTCCCATCTGGCAGTTTCCCTACAAAAACCTGGAAGAGGTCGCCCACAAGGCCAACAAGTACTCCACCCTCGGGGCGGAAAAACTTCAAATGCGCGGCCGCAAGGCGACCATGTTTACGGCCCTGTCCCGCGGTTGCTGGTCCTTTTTTCACATGTATATCTTAAAAAAAGGCATTCTCGACGGCTGGCCGGGAGTGGTCATTGCGGCAGGAAACTTTCAGGGTACCTTTTACAAATATGCCAAGCTGGTGGAACTGCAGGCCGACTGGCAGCCACCGGAGTCGCCGCCGCTGCACAGAGATAAAACGTCAGAAGCCCAGGCAAGGAATTAGCAATATCTCAGCTTTTCTCATCCGTCGCCCGCCATATGCTGCCGGAGACCATGCTCGCAAAAGCAGAGTTTCTGATCAATGGTCTGCTGCAGGATATGATCGTTTTCGGCCAGATGCTTACGGTCGCTGATCGGATGATAGAGATGATAGGCCAGGGCGTTGAACTTGATATTCTGACGCCGTATGCCGATATTCATCAGCCGGACCGTAAACTCCGAATCCTCTCGGCCCCAGCCGACAAACTCCTCGTTAAAACCGTTAACCTGCACTGCATCCTGGCGCCAAAAGGCAAAATTACAGGTTCGGACCCCGCGCAGTCGCCGACTTTTGAACGAAAAAAGACGAGCCAGAATGTTTGAGCGCAGGCAGTTCTTTCTGTTTTCCACCCCATGCCGGCAGAAAGTGGACTGCAGCTGCCCCGTTTGAACCACCTTCTCCGACAGCGTTTTATTTAACAGCACCCGGGTTCCCTGGACAAAAAAACCAGGGCGGGCAAACTGATGATGATCCAGGACAAAATGTTTTTCCAGCAGGATATCCCCGTCAATAAGGATAATATACTCGCCCCGGGCCTGGGCAATAGCTCGGTTCCTGCTTCGAGCAAGCCGAAAGCCCTTGTCTTCCTGCCAGGAATGAACAATTGGTATTGGAGAATGAGCCGCCAGCGCCTGTATAAGTTCCCCGGTTTCTTCTCCTGAACCATCATCGGCCACAATAACCTCAAGAGGCAGCACCTCCTGATGGAGAACACTTTTCAGGGACAGCCCCAGTGCCTCCTTCCAGTTATAGGTCGTAATGATCAGGCTGATTTTCATAGGTTCTCAAACACTCTTCTTTTCATCTGACTCCGTGCCGGAGTCCGTGTTTTCCAACAGCGAAATCGCTGCATCATAGACCATGGATACGGAGATCCCTCTCATGCAGCGGAGATGAACACAGGTGCGTTTCCTGCACTCCAGGCAATCCAGATCAGCTGCACGCACAACTGCATGCGCCACGCCATAGGGGCCCACTCGCGAAGGATGGGTGGGACCGAACAGAGCCACCGCCGGGACACCTGACAGGGCGGCCATATGCATAGGCCCGGAATCAAGCCCGACATAGAGCGAAGAGTGCTGGATCAAGGCAACGGTCTGCGGCAGATTGAAACGACCGGCTGCAACCAGACCCGGGGTTTTCATCAGCCGGGTGATTGATGTAATATAGGGCACATCCTGGCCGCTGCCGCCAAAAACCAGAGGTGTTCCCCGGCCCCGGAGACGATCGGCAAGTTCCGCCCATCGACGGGCAGGCCAGAACTTGGTCTGCCAGCGGGCTGCCGGATTGGCATAGATGACAGCTGCCCCGTCAGCCACTTTTTCCTGCCGGAGAAAGATCTGTACGGTATCGATATCATCTGTGCTGCAACACATGTGGAAGTCTTCAGGAAGAACACTACAGGCCAGGTGCCTGCAGAACAACAGATTTTTATCAAGTGCGTGCTGAACCGATTCCGGAACCGTGACCAGCTGATCCTGAAACCAGCTATTGAGTTCCCTGGCCCCCTTGAAGCCAAGCCGTAGACCGCCCGGATTGGTGCGGCCCAGCAGGCCGCTGCGGAAGGAGGCATGCAGATCAAGGATCAGGTCAAAAGGAGCATGCTTGAGCTGACCATGGAGTTTTTTAAACATCTTCACGGTTGCTGTAAAGGCGTGGAAATAGGCAAACCGGCCTGCCTGCGGATCACTGGTTGACGGAATATGTACCGGATAGACCATATCAACAGCCGGGTCACGCTCAAGAAGAGGGGCAAAGGCTTCCTGCACGATCCAGCCGATGGTCGAATCCGGATACTTGCGTTTCAGGGCATGTACCAGCGGCAGGGTATGAACTATATCACCCAGGGAACTGGGTTTGATGATTAAAATTCGCTTATTTTCGCAATCCATGACTCAACCGATTAAAGGAGCTCTCATTGAGCCAAGGCCTTCAACTGCGCTATATGCTGGCCCAGACTGAGCCCGTGGCGCTGTACAAAACCGGGCTGTACCGTTTTTTTCTCCAGCCTTTTGATTGCACCCATAAGCGTTTCCGGGCTGTTATCATCCAGCACAACCCCCTCATCCGGGGTTAACAATTCCGCAGCTCCGACCTCACGGGTGACCAGAACAGGCGTGCAGCAATGCAGCGATTCCACCACCGCCAGCCCAAAGGGCTCATAATAGGAGGGCAGGACCGTATAATCCACGGCCGCATACAGCTCTGATAAATTTTCTATATATCCGAGATATCGTGCGCTCCCGGGAAAATCACTAAACCCGCGCACCCGTTCTCCGGCAATAAGCAGTTCAAAGCGATCCGGATTGAGCCGGCGAAAGGCGGCCAGCAGCTGCTCCAATCCTTTCCTCCGGTGACCCAGAGAGGGAAAAAGCAGGCTCATCTTCGCCGGGTCGATGCCATACTGTTCCTGGGCCGCAATGCATTCATTTTTCTGGAGGGGTCGAAAAAAATCAGTATCAATCGGAGGGTAAAGTACGGAAATTTTACCGGCATCCGTATTGCCGTAATATGCCGTAATCTCACCGGCAATCGCCCTGGAATGGGCCAGGATCCTGGGTACCTTTGCAAACATGGCCCCTTCCAGTCCTGTCTCGATCCGGTCATGAAATCGACGCAGAAAATGACTGCTGCCGGGACGTGCAGCCGCCGAGGCCGGATGGATGCCTCCGATAACGGCGATGTCCGGAGCAAAGGTTCTGGTCAGTCCCAGCGAAAGATCATAGGCATTTCTGTCGAAATGCCGGTTACACCGACGAAGGAAAAAATATTTTTTCCAGCGACGCGGCAGATAAAAAAGGTTGCTTTTGTGGACAGTACAGGGCAGTCGACCAGCCAGTACCCTGTCCACCTCATAGGTGTGGATATGAACCTCATCCCCGGCAGCGAGAAATCCACGGATAAGGGCGGCCATGTAGGCTTCCATACCACCGCCGTCACTGAACTGATTATGAACTATGGCAACCTTCACCGATCCTCCAAAAGGGATGTCTGTCCATATAAACGGGCAATGACGGCATACTTGATCTGTTTTCTCTGACGGATTTCGTTTGTTCCGAAAAATAAAGCACCTGCCCGAAGCGACAGAATGCGCCACCAGGCCTGCAGCAACCTTGTACGTCGTATTTTTTTCAGGGTTTGAGAACGATAGTGTTTTTTAAAAAAAATCAATTCTGCCCGCACCTTGCGTTCCATAACATCGGCAAAAAGGGATTTTTTTTCACTCTGCCCTTCCAGATGAAGCACCTTTGCGTTGGGAATATAACCCAGCAACCGGTTTTTTTTCCGGATCTCCAGGCAGAGATCAATATCCTCAGCGTAAAGGAAGAAACGTTCATCAAAACCGCCAACATCGACAATCACCTTCCTGCGGGCAACAAGCGCCGCACCCAAAATCCAGGCAATGTCGCCAGGCAGGTCATCAACCTCACCACAGGTATAATGGCTGCCCGGATAGCTGTCTTCAACGGTCGGATGATGCTCGCCCTCACTGTTGACGATAGCCGGGCCGGCCATCCCGATCTCCGGATGGAGCATCATAAACGCCCTGATTTCGGCAAGACATCCGGGCTGCAGCTCGGTGTCGGGGTTCAGAAAAAAAAGCAGTTCAGCCTCTGTCTCCCGTATTGCCTGATTGTTGGCTGCCGCAAAACCCAGATTCCGGTCGTTGGCAATACATTGAACCTCGGGGTAGCCGGTACGAACCAGCTCAAAACTCTCATCCACCGATGCATTATCAACCACAATAACCCGGCAGTCACTCTCCTGCTGCGCCCTGATGGAATCCAGACAGCGGGCAAGGAGTTGCCCGGTATTATAATTTACAATAATGATACATAAACGTTCCATTATTGCTCTTGCTCCAGGGCGTTACCCGGCCCGGCTATTCCGCCGGGCCGGGCAAACAGGACTGCGGAAAAAAGAGCGAAAAAAAAGCCGGTCTCATATACGACAAGATAGGATTCAGCCAGCATGATGGTCAAGAAGAAAACCGGGAAGGCAAAGCGAATTCTTTTCCATTCATCTTTAATGGTTACTGCCAGATAAAACTGTGCAATAAAGATCGACAACAGACTGCCAAGCCCCAGAATTCCGAACTGACAGAGAATAAAAACATACTGATTATGCGGGTTATCGGTGGCAACCATATCCGGTGACAGTTTCGCATTGACCTTGGCATATGAGGATTTAAAATCGCCTGTCCCTACCCCAAACAGCGGATGAGCTGAAATAATCTGCCAGGAATTTTTCCAGAACAACAGCCTCAATCCGGTGGAAGTATTAGGATTATTCTGAAATTCCCCTATTTCATGCCCGACCGCATCCACCCGATTTTTAAATGTCGGACTCAGCTGATAGCCGGCCGCAAAGGTCAGTGGAAGAATGAGCAGGATAAGAAGGATGCCTTTGAGTTTCTCTTTGTTGAAAAATTGAAAAAACAACAGCCCCAGGAGGACAAAAAAGACAACCTGTCCGGTCCGTCCTTCAGTGATAAACATGTCAACGGCCATGGAGCCTGCCAGCAAAACAAGCACCAGTCGGCAACCACCACTTCGTTTGCCCCACAGCATCTCATGGCAGACCAGGTAAAAGCCAAAGGCCAGCAGAGGATTATAGACCACATGAAAAAGCCTTCTGGTCAGATGCTCCGGTGTCACTCCGCCATAATGGAGGATATCGAACCAGGCCAGATAGGTCATCAGCATGGCCACCGTTAATCCGGCAACAAAGGAAACAACATACCGGCGACGATGGGAATAGGACAGCGAACTGAGCAGCACCGGAAACAGGAGCAGCTTCCACTGTTTCTCTATCATCTCCAGGCCAGCACCGATATGTTCACTCCACAGCAGGCCCAGAAAAAAAAGTCCAAGATAGCAAAGCAGTGCCAGACTGACAGGATTTCCGGTGATGACGGTCCACTTACGGGAGTAGTCCCCCCCGATAACCCAGGCGGTAAGGATCAGAACAGCAAGCACCGAAACCGCCGAAGTGGAAAGCGGGATGCTGAAGGCAAGCAACACCGCAAACCAGTCAATACTCGATGTGGCGGTATACTGTATCTGTTGTAAGAGTGATTTGCTGCCGGAGCTCATAATCTTCACGTACGATCGTTCTTTACGGAGTGTTTTCGTAACTGGTCACTGGATTAGTACCTATTTATTTTCATCTACCTTAAACCTGTAAGTGATCAGGGGTGCCTAGATTCGTGCAGGCGCGACTGGCCGCCATAGCCCCTCTATGCGTGCAGGCGCGACCGTGCGAAGAGGTAAGCGAGGGACGAGACTCCGTGCGGTGCCCCTGATCACTTACGTGTTTTCTTCCCACGTCTGCCAGCTGCCGGAGAGGGCAAGCTCAACTTCCCTGACAACGGCTTCGGGCTCTATGGTATTGACATTCTGTTCGCTGCGCAGAGCACGAAACCTGTCCGACGGAGTGTACCTGAATGCCGGGTATTCCTGGGCAAAAAGACACACGGTCGGGGTTGCCACGGCCCCTGCGACATGCAGTAATCCGCCATCGGCGCACACAACCAGAGCGCATTTGTCGACCACGGCCGCTGTTCGGGCAAGGTCATATTTATTGATACAGTCGATGATCTTCCTGTCCGGAAAACGATCCAAAATTTCCCGGGCCGGTGCATCACCGTTTTCAGAACCCAGCAGGACCAGCTGCAGGTCCGGCCGCCTGCTCAGCAGGAGCTCGACAACCTGAAGCCAATGCCTGTAAATACGGTACTCTTCCCGCCCGCCTATAACAATGCCCAGGGCATCATCATCGATAGCGAGTTCTGCCGGCAGCCGGGAAAAAGCGGTGTGGCTGTCCATCACCAACCGGGCGCTCCCTGCAAGATCATCAACCTCCTGATTCAACAGGTGTTCCATACGGGCCCAGGAGCAGAGGGTCAGGTTGTAGTCATCCCGGCAGTAATGAAAAAAATCGTTCTGACTGACAAAAGGCGTCTTTTTCAGCAGCCGATGTTTGGCCAGCAGCGGCTTGGTGTGGAGGGCATCAAGAATCACGCAGTCGTACTCCCGGTCATCAAGCCGGAGGTCCTCATCGGACAACCGCATGACCTTCCGAAACCAGCCTCCCGGCTCAAAAAGCAGGGTTGCCTTATCGTCGGCGAGCAGATCGACAGTCCGCCCGGTAAGCAACTGAACAGGAGAAAGTCGCATCAGGGAGTCCCCGATATGATCGGTCATATGAAGCCAGAGGATGGTTTTCGCCTCCTTCGGTATCCGAGAGCAATACCTGCGGTTTTCTCCCAGCGCGTACACCAGCAAGAGCCGGCGGATCGACTCCTGGAACAGTTGCCTGTCCGGAAGCTGTTCATCTTTTTGCCGGAGCCAGCAATCGGTAAATGAATATTTTCTGTCAAAAGGGAGACGATTCCAGCTTCCCCTGAAATTTTGCACAAACATGGCGCACTAATCGCTGTACTGCATCTGGTACAACTGGTTATACACTTCACCCCGTGCCAGCAGGGCATCATGGGTTCCCTCTTCCACCAGTCTGCCGTTCTGCATGACTATAATCCGATCGGCATTTTTAATGGTCGATAACCGGTGGGCGATAACAATTGTTGTTCTGTTCTTCATCAGATTTTCCAGGGCCTTCTGGACCTTGCGTTCGGACTCGGTATCCAGGGCCGAGGTTGCCTCGTCCAAGACCAGCAGCGGTGCATCCTTGAGAATTGCCCGGGCAATGGAAATACGCTGGCGCTGACCGCCGGAAAGCCGGGCGCCGGATTCACCGATCACCGTATCAAAGCCATCGGGCAGTTGTTCAATAAACTCCAGGGCAAAGGCGGCATTGGCAGCCCGGCGGATTTCCTCTTCACTGCAGTCCTGACTGCCGTAGCCGATATTATTGCGGACCGTATCATTAAACAAAATAGTCTGCTGGGTGACCAGGGCCATCTGACTGCGCAACGAATGCAGGGTCACGTCCCGAATGTCATAACCGTCAATGCGGATCGCCCCGGAGTCGACATCATGAAACCTGGGCAGCATATTGGCAAGGGTAGTTTTGCCGCCGCCGGACGGACCGACCACCGCCAGAACCTCACCCCGCTGGACCTTGAGATCGACCCCATGCAGGACAGGTTCGCCGGGCTCATAGGAAAAGCCGACATTCCGGAATTCAATACAGTCATGAAAGGGCGGCAGAATTGCGGCATCCTTTTTTTCTACGATGTCCGGCACAATATCGAGCAGATTGAAAATTCGGGTTGCAGCAGCAAGGCCGGACTGGATGGTGGAGTTGATCTTACTCACCCCTTTGACCGGCTCATAGAGCATGATCAGGGCGGTCAAAAACGACATGAAGGCACCCATGGTCGATGTTCCCTTGAGAACCTGCATGCCGCCGAACCAGATAATCAAAGCGATGCCGACACCGCCCATGAACTCGATCATGGGATGGGACAGGCAGCGGTACTTTGTTTCCGTCATCAGGGTGTTGAACAGATGCTGTATCTGGCCCGCAAAACGTTTCTCCTCCTGCTTCTCCATGCAGAACGCCTTGACGATCCTGGCCCCGCCTATGGTCTCGTGGAGGATATTGGTCGCCTCACCAATACTCCGTTGATAGCGGGTGGAAACCCGGCGAAATTTCTTGCCGAAGATCACAATCGGCGCTGCCGCCATGGGGAGAAAGATCATCGACATCAATGCTAAGCGCCAGTCCATCATGAAAATCACCACCAGCAGACCGATGACGGAGACAAAATCCCGCAGAATCCGGATCAGGGCATGGGAGACAGCCCCCTGCAGCAGGGTGACATCGTTTATAATCCTGGAGATAAGTTCACCGGTGGGCATGTGGTGGAAAAAAGACAGGGACAACCGGTTTAAGTGGGCGTAAATCCGATTACGAAGATCACGGATAACACACTGCCCCACCCACTCAAGCAGGTAGGAGTACATAAAATAAAAGATACCCTTGAGAAAAAAAATGGCGAGCAGGGCCAGGGGCAGAATATTGAGCAGCTCCTTGTCCTTATTGACAAAAATCTCATCAAGGAGGGGTTTGACCATGTAGGCCTGAACCGCATTAAAGCCGGCAACAATAACCATCCCCACCATGGCAATGAAAAGTTTGCTGCGATAGGGTGTAAGTACCCTGTTCAGCCTGGTGACTATTTCTTTATTGGTCATCGGTTCCGGCCTATTCTCCATTTACATTAACAAACAAACTACTGCCGCAAATCGATCAGTAGTAGCCAACCGGTTTTGCTTTGTCAAGCCTGCAAAATCCGGGCAGACTACACCAGTGTACCTTGAAAATTTCCCGACAGGACCGACATCCGCTTACCGCCCCCGGCCAGAAGCGCACTCACCGTTGCCGCCTCTTTCTTCATCGGCCCGCCGGTCAGATCAAGCACCAGGTAATCAAGTCCCATTGTCGACAGTTCCTGTTGCCATTTGAGGAGGGAAAACGGTACGGTTGATCTGGCAAGAGTGAGGCCGTCCTTATGTTCCAGTGTGTAATGCTCGTCTTTTGGGCTGACAAGCTGCTGCCGGTAGTTGTACTGATCGCTGTCGAGCCGGGAAGTAAACAACGGCGGCCGGCCATAGACATAGAGTCCTAGCTTCATCCTCTGCGGGGGACGTCTTTTTCCCCGCTGCCACTTGAAATGCGTGACTGCCGCGGCAAGATTATCGCTCTCGGTCTCAAGGGAGAATAAAGCACCCTGAAGACCTAAATGACCGGCCGCATGCAGAGAGGCCGAGTTCAAGAGGTTCAGACTGTAGTGGCCGTAGAGTTCCAGCCCCTGCTCATGCCTGCCGTTCTGCAGGGCTGTAAACAAACCATACTGACTGCAGTGGCCAAGCTCAAAACGACTGTAGCCGGAGGCTGCCAGTTTCTTTATCTGCTGTTCATACCAGTTAAGATCCGCCTCCTGGATGACGGGAGGCAGACGCCATATAATACGGCCCCGGTATTTTTTAATTTTTGCCTCGAGTCGGCCAAGACTGTGCATATTGTCCCGGGTCAGCGGCATGAGAATACGGGCCGCACGCACCGGCAGCCGCTGCCGCACATCAGCTGGTCCCGGAACAGCCACCCACCAGGGAAGTTCCTTGCGACCGGCCCGGCGACCGACCTTATGGGCGTGGCCTCTTCCTTTGCTCTTGCCGGACCGCTTTGCCGGACCGTCGCCCCGCTTCCAGGAGAGATGATCAAGAATCTCCTCGACCTTGCGCCTGTCGGCAATAATCTTGTGGCCTGAGAGCTTTTTGGTTCTTCTGCGCCCGGTTCGCTCGGCAACGATGCGGGAGCCCACATCAACCTTGAACAGACTGCCCTGAAAGTTGCGGCCGCTCCGGCCTTTAAGATCCGCCCCCAGCGACAACTGTACCGTCTGCCCCGGACTTCCGGCTTTCCGCCGTTGACCGCCTATCTGCAGAAACCGCAGGGTAAAGCTTATCCGCTCACCGGTCTTTTCATTATGCAGCCGCAGTCGGTCCCCCTCGCTGACCTGCGCTTCCAGACGAACCTGCAGGGTCAGTCGGTTTTTTCCGTCTCGGGTCCGTTCCTGCCCCAGGCCCCGGACCCGGCCAAGCATCTGGCCGCTGTTGCCCGACTGGCCGGGAGTTATTGCCTCAGCGGGTCTGTCCGCCAGCAGGAAGCCGCTTGATCGTTTGCGGGCCATGGCCTCATCCAGGAGTTTATGGGCCCGGCGCAGTACACGATCCTGTTCTTCGACCGGCTCGTCCATACTGTCCAGGGCCATCCGATAGGCAGCCACGGTATTGGCTACGTAGCGGGCGCTTTTCATCCGCCCTTCGATCTTCAGACAGCTGACCCCGGCATCTCGCAGTGCCGGCAGGAAATCCACCCCGCAGAGGTCATTCATGGAAAACAGATATTTTGTATCTTTTCCCCTGCCCCCGCCTCGTTGCGCTTTCCCCGGGGCCTGACAGGAATAATGGCGGCGACAGGGCTGAACGCACTGGCCGCGGAGACTGGATTTTCCGCCGTGAAGACTGGAAAACATGCAGAGCCCGGAATAGCTGAAACACATGGCTCCGTGAATAAAAACCTCTATTTCAGCATCGGTCTTGTGGTGAATCGCCGCCATCTCGTCAATGGTCAGCTCCCGGGCCAGCACCACCCGCTCGACCCCAAGGTTCGTCAACTCCCCGGCAGCCGTCGAATTGTGGATCGACAGCAGAGTCGAGGCGTGCAGGGAAAGGTCGGGAAACCAGGTCCGGGCAATGTAGAGCAGGCCGAGATCCTGGAGAATAAGTGCATCGGGCCGGAGCTGCTCAAGACAGGACAGCGCGTCCAGGGCGGCAGGGAGCTCAGATTCCTTGACCAGACTGTTCATGGCAATGTAGAGTTTTACTCCCTGGCCATGGGCCTGCCGGATCATGGAATCGATTTCGGCAAAGGTGAAATCTCTGCTCAAGGCACGGGCATTAAATCCGGGGACGCCGACGTAGACGGCATCCGCCCCTGCTTCAAGGGCCGCCTCAAAGGCGGGGAAGCTCCCGGCCGGGGCAAGAAGTTCCATGGACGGATTGCGGGTTCCGGGTCTTGGGGTCTTGCGAACTCGCTTATCGGGGTTGCGGATTTCAGGTTTCAAGATGGACCCCATGTTCACCATAGACCCGGACAATGGTCTCCACCATTGTTTTCAGACCGTATTTACCGGCAATGGCCTGCCGCTGCCGCGCAACCGCTGCTTCATCCCGGACAAGATGCGAAGAAAGCTCCAGCAGCCCCCTGCCGGCAGCTTCCACATCATCATAGTCGATGGTGCGGTAGGCCCCGACATGCTCCAGCGGCTCCATAAGTGAAGGTGTTTTACAGGTCAACAGAGGTAAACCGTAAAGCAGGCCCTGGATAAAGGACTGCGAGATCCCCTCGGTTTCATAGGATGAGAAGAAGATGATATCCATTGCCGAAAAAAAGCGCTCCGGATCTTCCCGGTGGCCGGTGAGAATAAAACGATCCTCAACCCCGGCCCGGGCAATATCCGCCTCTAACTCCGACAGGGAATCCCCGCCGCCGACGATCATAAATTTATATTTTTCAGGCATGGTCGCCGCTGTGCGGACAATAAACTCGTGGCCTTTGTAATGGCGGATAAAGGCGACATTACCCACCAGAATATCCTGATCATCTATGTTGTAACGGCTGCGGATCTCTGCCCGCTCACGGCTGGAAAACTGAAACCGTTTTTCATCAATACCAGTGGACTGTACCACGATTTTTTCAGATTTCACGCCCTGCTTGACCAGCTGTGCAGCTATGGATTCACTGCAGGCAAAGATGACATCAAAAAAAATATTATAGCTGAATGACGAGGAGATGGGAGCCAGCACATGCCTGGTCTTGATGACCAATGGAACCCGGCAGAGCCTGGCCACGCAACCGGCCATCCAGGAATCTTCCGAAGAATGGGTATTGACCACTGCCGGTTGAAGCCTCCGGATCAACCGCAACAGATCACGCCAGGCAGAGAGTTTAAATTTTGAAGAAAAATCAATAAAATGAACCGGAATATCTTCCTGGAGCCCACGACGGGCCAGCTCCGAATCCTCGCGCACGATCATGCCGACACGAAAGCCGAGCTTTTTCATTTCGCGCAGCTCGGTCAGCGAACGGATTTCCTGGCCGCCCCAGGCACGTGACCAGTCGGTGTGGACAATAAGCGGTGCTCTATTCATTCTCTATGGTAGATTGGAAATTTAAACTCGAAACTGACAGAAAATCAAAGAATTACTTCTCTGCAGGGGCCTGATCACTGGAGGGATATTCCGTTGGCGGAACCGGCAGTATAAAAAAGAAATTATTTCCCTCCGGGGTTGGTTCATAACCAACCGTACCGCCATGCAGCTCTATCACGTGCCGAATAAAGGAAAGGCCGTGTCCGGTTCCGGGGATACCGTTACTGTCCGGGCCACGTGTTCCCTCCTTAAACAGTCGAAGACCTTCCTCCTCGGAAAGAGTCGGGCCGGTGGTAAAGACATTGAGCTTGATACCCCGCCTGCCCGGTTCAGGATAATCCTCTATGATCTCCCGCCCATAGGCCATGGCCTTGCGGGCTACCCCCCGGTGATCAATGATTTCTCCGGTATACTTGGCGGCATTGGAAAAAAGGTTGGCATAGACCTGGGCCAGCAGGCCGACATCCACCAGGATCTGGAACTCCTCCCTGCGCATATTCTGCGGCTGTTCCACCGTGACGTTTGCCGCCCGCAGGCGGCTGGCATAATGTTCAAGCTGGGGCAGAATCACATCTTTTTCAATAAAGCAGCGTCTGGAATGAAGAACCAGATGGCCTTTTTCAAAATGTTCCCGCCGAAACAGGCTCTCCAGAAAAAGAGTTATATTTGCATGGTGTTTAACCAGTTCCCGATGATAGCCGAGCAGGTCCCGCCGCAGACCGCCGCAGCGGACAAGACATCGGCTGCACCTCGCACCGTCACCGTTGTTCTCTCCACCGGCAAGGACCTTGATATCTTCCTCAATATGGTCAAGCTCTATAATCTTTTTCTTCAGCTGGTTGAAAAGATGACGAAAATACATATTGGGCACAATAACATTATGCTCAATATCGATAACCAGCGTGTTGATAAACTTCAGATGGTCAATGTTCTGCCGGGCAATCAGCCGGTTATCCAGATTGAACCCTATGCGGTTTACGTATTTTACAAAGAAAAATTTATCCGAATCAGCAAGTTGCCCTAACGGCTTGATCTCGAACATACCCAGGATCCTGCCCTGACCGCAGATCCCTTTTACTCCGCACCACAACTCGGTCCTCCGTTCCCCCTCACTGCGCATGATCTCGGCAAACCGGGACCCGGTGGTGGATGGCTGCTTGCTGCATATGGGAATGACATAGCTGTCCCGGGTTTCATACGGATATTCCTGCAGTCTGACCGGATCTACGGCCGGAACAGGTTCTGCCAATACCCCCTGCTCACTGTCACAGACCAGCTGCAGATGCTCCTTGTCTCCCCGGATCAGATAAAGGGCACTGGCCAGATCAGTTATTTCCAACGGGACCGCCACACATATTCGATAAAAATCCTCTACCGAATCAAACTCCTGGGCCAGATCAAAAAAAGCCTTGAGAAAATCGTTAAACTTACTGCTGAAATTATACTGGTCGTAACTCTCCGACTTCTCCCGCACCCGGTGACAGATATGGGCCAGATCGCTGGGTCTCTGCCGCTGTTTCGAGGGAATCGGCATCCTACTTTCCGGCTTCCTGGAGGACAACCTCATCCCGACCATCTTTTTCAGCAAGCAGGACATCAACCCGCTCACTGATATCCGCATTGACATTCAATCCGACATAATCGGGCTGAATGGGAAGTTCACGCCCGCCACGATCAACCAGGACCGCCAGCTGGACAGACAGCGGGCGCCCGAAATCCATGATCGCATCCATGGCGGCACGGATGGTTCTGCCGGTAAAGATGACGTCATCGACCAGCACAACCCGACGATTCTCCACTGCAAAACCGATGTCGGTCTTACGGACAATGGGATTTTGAGAAATCAGGCTCCAGTCATCCCGGTACAGGGTAATATCAAGGTGTCCCAGGGGCAGTTCAGCCTGCTCATGATCAACGATTTTCCGGTGAATCCGCTCCGCCAGAAAAACGCCGCCGGTATGGATCCCGACTATCGCCAGCTCATCAACACCATG
>DRKH01000545.1 GCA_011051825.1 Desulfobulbus sp. | reverse complement strand
GACAAGTCCGAGGAAAAAGAAGCGGTTTCCAACTACATCATGCATCATATACCGGACTGGGCACTTGATATCTAGTACGTGATCAGGGGTAAGTGTTCAGGGGCACCACACGGAGTCTCGTCCCTCGCTTACCCGGAGTCTCGCAAGCTCGCTTACCCGGAGTCTCGCAGGCTCGCTTACCCGGAGTCTCGCAGGCTCGCTTACCCGGAGTCTCGCAGGCTCGCTTACCTACGGCCGGTCACGTCTGAACGAATCTACGGCACCCCTGAACACTTGCAGGTTTAAGATAGATGAAAACACATAGTTACAAATCCTGTGACCAGTTACCCTGATGCTCCGGCCGGGCTCACCCCTCTTTTCACTGTTGCTCTTAAGCGGAATTTTTTCCCTTAATTTCTTTTCCCGGATCTTTTTTGCCCCCCTGCTGCCGGAACTTGAGAAGAACCTGAATCTCTCCCACGGTCAGGCGGGCCTGTTCTTTTTTGTTATAAGCTGCGGCTACTTTCTTTCCCTGTCGGGATCAGGCTTTGTCTCCGCCCGCATCGGCCATAAACAAGCCATTGTCTTCTCCATGACCGGGACCGGGTTCGCCCTGGTCCTCCTTTCTCTGGTCACCTCTCTACCGATCCTCAGACTCTCCTTTTTTCTCCTGGGCCTGTCGGCAGGGATTTACCTGCCCTCGGCGATAACAACAATATCCACCCTGTTTACGCACCAGCAATGGGGCAGGGCATTCGGGGTTCACGAACTGGCACCCAACCTGGCCTTCCTGATGGCTCCGCTCTATGTTGCCCTCCTGCTGCCGCATATGAGCTGGCAGCAGACAGTGCAGATTCTAACCTTTTTTGTTTTTCTGGCTGCCGGCCTGTATGGTGTTTTCGGGTGCAGTCTCAAAGAAAAACCCAAGTCCCCGGACCTGCGCCTCTGTCGTAAGCTCATTGGGCGACGGGAATTCTGGCTCATGATTCTCCTTTTTTCCCTGGGCATAACCGGTACCCTGGGCATATATTCAATCCTGCCGACCTTTCTGGTCTCCGAGCACAACTTCAGCGAACAGGCGGCCAATCTGCTGGTCGGGACCTCACGGCTCCCAACCCTTGCCACCGCTCTTGCCGGAGGATTTCTGGCCGACCGATTCGGGAACCGGCGGACCATCACCCTGGTTTTACTCTGTACCGGTGGTGCAACCATTCTTCTTGGGCAGGGGCAGGAGCTGCTCAAATTCTATGTCTTCCTGCAACCGGTCATTGCCGTCTGTTTTTTTCCGGCGGCCTTTGCGCTTCTCTCTCATATCGGCCCGATGGAGACCAGAAGTATTATTGTCTCGTTTACGGTACCCCTGTCGTTCGTCCTCGGCGGCGGGGTAATCCCGGCATTTATAACCAGGATGGCGGATAATGGTTACTTTGCAACCGCAATAATGCTGACCGGCGGCCTGATTGCGGCCGGCAGCCTGGTAGTACAGCTGATACAAGAAGAACGACCGCGGCATTGACAGCACCATGAAAACGGATAGTCACATGACTCGTGACCAATTCCCATTGACGCTCTCCCTCCCGGGCGCTCCAGCACGCTTCCGCGTTTTTCACTGAAAAACACGGGAGCTATATCAAAACCATTGAAACCATGTTGCAGGGGAACTATCCACACAGTATAGTGAATAAGAATCCATACTGACGAGTCTTTTTTCCAACCCTCCCGCGCAACGACAGCAAGGATCAACCCATGAAAACAACACCTTCCAAAAACCTGTTTGAGCGCTTTCTCCACTCCCAGAGTTCAAGCTCCATTGTCCTTATCCTGGCAACGCTGACTGCCGTCATCTGGGCGAACTCACCCTGGGCCGATCTCTATCAGAAACTCAGCCACCTGGATATCGGGACCTACTTTAACGGAAAACAGTATCACCTCTCCCTGGACCATTGGGTCAAAGACGGCCTGATGGCTATCTTTTTCTTTGTGGTCGGCCTGGAAATCAAACGGGAAATACTGATCGGCGAACTCTCGTCGGTCAAGAAGGCCATTCTGCCGGTTATGGCGGCGTTCGGCGGTGCGGCAGTACCGGCCCTGATCTACTTCTCATTCAACCGGAGCGGAGCGGCAGCCGGCGGATGGGGAGTTCCCATGGCTACGGACATCGCCTTTGCCCTTGGCCTGCTGGCCCTGTTCGGGAAACGGGTACCAATCGGTCTCAAGGTCTTTCTGACCGCCCTTGCCATCGTTGACGATCTCATGGCGGTGCTGGTTATAGCCCTTTTTTATACCGATCAAATTAACTTGCCTCCACTCATTGTCTCCGCTGTTCTTCTTACTCTGCTGGCCCTGGTGGTCAGAAACCATATCCGGCGCCCGGTCTGTACCTTTCTCCTTATCTTCGGGGTCTGGCTCGGAGTCTTTCTCTCGGGCATCCATGCGACCATTGCCGGCGTCCTTCTGGCCATGGTTGTTCCGGTCAAGGCAACCATTGAGCCGAAACAGTTTTTCAACATCCTCAAGCAACATAAATCCTGGCTGAAAGGCAGCAAGGTTACCCGCCTGTCCGTGGTGACCGACAGGCAGCAGCGCAAGGCCATTGAGCAGATCTATATGGCCTCAAGAAAAATGATCCCGATCGGAATCCACCTTGAGGAACACCTCCACCCGATCCAGGCCTTTCTCGTCCTGCCGCTCTTTGCCCTGTTTGCGGCCGGAGTGATTATCGATAACAAGACCCTGGCCGCATTTCCCAGTTCAGTCAGCCTCGGAATCATGACCGGTCTGCTGATCGGCAAACAGGTCGGAATAGTAGGTTTCAGTCTCCTGGTCATCAAAAGCGGTTGGACTGAACTCCCGGCCGGGGTGAACTGGGGCCAGATCTGGGGCGTTGCACTGCTGGGCGGAATCGGTTTCACCATGTCCATTTTTATCAGTGAACTTGCCTTTTTTGATGCCGCCATGATTGCCGATGCAAAAATTGCCATCTTTATCACCTCGATCCTGGCCGGAATCTGCGGTTACCTGGTCCTGAATAAAACCCTGCCGCCAAAAAGATAACCGCCGCCTATAAAAACCAATGCACCTTCCGAGAGTTCAAAAAAAATTCCTGAACAACAAATGGGCACTGGCCGCAGCCGGGACCGGTCTTTTTACACTCGTGGTTCTGCTCCTCCTGCCGGTTGCCTCCAAATACTATCTGACAAAATGGCTGCTGGCGAATGGAGCCGACACGGCGGTTATAGAAAAAATTCGGATCAATCCTTTTGCCGGCAGCATATCGCTGGAAGGGGTCGACGTTACCCGGGACGGGGACACAGTCCTGTCCAACACTGATATATCATTTAACCTCAGCTTGATGGCTCTGTTTCAGAAAGAGGCTGATATTGAAAAGGCCGCCCTGGATAACCTGACCATTGAGATTGAACTCTACAAAGACGGCAGGATGCGATTTGGTTCCTATACCACCAGCCCCCCGTCGACCAATGCCCCGGCAGCCCCGGCAAGTACCGCAGCGCCCTGGACCGTTCTCGCCAACCAGCTGAATCTCTCCAACTGCAGGGTTCGTTTCAAGATGCCGGATCTGGACATGACCCTGCAGGTGGATGAGGCCTCTTTGAACAGGTTCACCACTGCCCCGGGAGATAAATCAGGCTCTTTTTCACTCAATGGCTCCCTCAACGGCACCCCGATCAGCCTCAAGCTCAACACGCTCCGGGTTGAGCCCGACATTGTCGTCCAGGGCAGTATTCAGATTGACGGCTTTAAACTCAACGGCCTGGCAAACATTCTCAAGCCCTACCTCAACCCCTTTACCGGCAAGGTCTCTGCAGACGGCACAGTTCTGTTCAAGCTTTCGGATAACGGTGATATGTCGG
>DRKH01000544.1 GCA_011051825.1 Desulfobulbus sp. | reverse complement strand
TAGCTGAAGAACAAAGAGCGTTTCGAACCCACCAAATCCATGGGGTTCTACAGTTCGGAGAAACAGACGACGTTGTCCCTGACCATGGAAAAGCTGAACCTTGTACCTACTCAGAAACATTAATACAATAATACAATAATGAGGATTTTGTCATGACAGTATCCTACGACATGCCGCTTGCCGATCTCCCGGAAGAACTTTCCGATCTTCGGGACCTGGCCCTTGACCTGCGCTGGTCCTGGTGCCATACCGCTGATCAACTCTGGGAACGAATTGATGCGGAGCTCTGGCAGCGTACCCATAACCCATGGCTTATCCTCCAGACCGTCAGTAGAAAATACCTGACCGAACTCGCCGGCGACGCAGAGTTTGTTTCCCTGTTGGCAAAATTACGCCGGGAGCAGCGCACAGCTCATGAACGTCAGGCCTGGTTTCAGCAGGCCTGGCCGCAGTCGGATCTTGCAACCATCGCCTATTTCAGCATGGAGTTCGGCCTGGATGAGTCGCTGCCCATCTATTCCGGCGGACTCGGCGTGCTGGCTGCCGACTATCTAAAGGCCAGCAGTGAACTTGGCTTACCGGTGGTCGGTATCGGCCTTCTGTACCAGCAGGGGTACTTTCGCCAAGGGTTGGATGCCGAGGGGAAACAGCTGGTTTTTTTCCCCTATAATGACCCGACCCAGCTCCCGGTCCTGCCGGTCCGTGATGAAGAGGGCGAATGGCTGATTATTGAGGTGGAGCTCCCCGGCCGGACCTTGCGCCTGCGCACATGGCAGGTCATTATCGGCCGTGTTCCCCTGTATCTGCTTGATTCCAACGACCCGCTGAACAGTCCGGCCGACCGGGGTATTACCAGTGAACTGTACGGTGGCGAATCAGAGATGCGACTGCAACAGGAAATCGTTTTGGGGATCGGTGGCTACCGTCTCCTCCGAGCCTTGGAAATCACCCCGCAGATCTGCCATCTCAACGAGGGACATGCCGCCTTTGTTGTCCTTGAGAGAGCCCGTTTTTTCATGGAGGAACAAGGGACGGGTTTTCAAGAGGCTCTCGCCGCCACCCGGGCCGGCAACCTCTTTACCACCCATACACCTGTGGAAGCCGGTTTTGACCGGTTTACGCCTCGACTCTTTGAACAGTACATGAAAGACTATGTAACCCGGCTTGACATCTCCTTTCAGGAGTTACTGGCGCTGGGCCGCACCGACATCCGGGCCACTGACGGCACGGAACCCTTTCACATGGCCTGGCTGGCCATGCATGGCAGCGGAGCCGTTAACGGTGTCAGCCGCCTGCACGGAGAGGTCAGCCGCCGTATTTTCCAACCACTTTTTCCCCGCTGGCCAAACCATGAGGTTCCTGTCGGCCATGTCACAAACGGTATTCATGTGCCGAGCTGGGATTCCCCGGATTCGGATCGGTTGTGGACGGAGGCTTGCGGCAAAGAACGCTGGCGCGAGGCCTTGCAGAACCTGGAAACGGCGATCATGAACATTTCCGATGAAGAATTATGGGCCGTGCGGACGAGTAACCGGCAACGGTTGATCACCTGGCTGCGCAAACGGCTGATCCAGCAACAGGCCCTGCAGGGGCCGACTCTTCATCACCCGGTGGATGCTGAAACCATTTTTGATCCCAATGTACTGACCCTTGGTTTTGCCCGTCGGTTTACCTCTTATAAACGAACCGATCTGCTCCTGTATGACCCTGATCGCCTTGTCCGTCTGCTCAGCAATACCGATCAACCGGTACAACTCATCCTTGCCGGGAAAGCACATCCAAAAGATATGCAGGGTCAGGCGATGATCCACGCCTGGATCAGTTTTATCCACGATCATCACCTGGAGCACAAGGTCATTTTTCTTATTGATTATGATCTGCTCGTCGCCAAGCATCTGGTCCAGGGCGTTGACCTCTGGATCAATACCCCGCGCCGTCCCTGGGAAGCCTGCGGCACCAGCGGTATGAAGGTACTGGTCAATGGTGGTCTTAATGTCTCGGAACTGGATGGATGGTGGGCTGAGGCCTGGAACCCGCAGGTCGGCTGGTCGCTTGGCGACGGTCGGCTCCACGATGATATTTCCACATGGGATACACGTGAGGCAGGTGAGCTGTATGATCTTCTTGAACAGAAAATTATTCCTGCCTTTTACCGGCGTAATGTCAACGGAATTCCCCAGCAGTGGGTAGAACACCTTCGCAGCAGTATGGCCAGCCTGACCCCGCGTTTTTCCGCCAACAGGATGGTGCGGGAATATGTGGAAAGCTATTACCTCAATATGCTCGAAACCGTAACCCGAAGAACAAAAGATCAAACATGCGCACGAAATATTGTCCTCTGGCAGCAGACCATTGAACGCCACTGGTCTTCCATTCGTTTTGGGCGGCTGGAGATAAAGGAAAAAGATCAGGGACTCGCATTTACGGTGCAGGTGTATCTTGATGATCTTGATCCGAATTTTGTACAGGTGGAACTCTACGCCGACGGAGGAGATGAATATCCGGTCGAGCTGCACCAAATGCACCGGAGTGAACCCCTTGTCGGCGCCATACATGGTT
>DRKH01000543.1 GCA_011051825.1 Desulfobulbus sp. | reverse complement strand
GTGGATGCTTTATGTCGGACCTCTTCAAGTTAAGCGAATGCAGTTTCTGGTCCTCCTACAGTTCCATTGGCGGGGCGGCCCTTTTTAACTTTAGAGTAGGCAAGCGGTCCTTCGGTTACAACAGGGACTCGTATCAGCTCCGGGCTTTAGCTGTTCGCGGTACCATGAAGCCGAAGTCGGACGACAAGAGCTGAGGGGGCGGGCCGCTGACCTTTTTGATAGAGAATCTTCCGTGCCGGACGACGATTGCGGGTACAGGGGAGCCGCCGCCCGCCGGTTTCCCAGACCTTTCATTGATCCCGGATGAGCTGAACATTGGACCCGGGAGCACGGCAGAGAAAACGTCGATGACAAGCGCGTGAAAATTAATCAAACAGGTCCTGCAGTGCTTTGCCGAGTTGGGCAATAGCATAAGGCTTTGAGACAACTCCACCGAAGCCGTGTCGGGTATACTCCGCCATGACCGGGTCGTTGGCATATCCACTTGAAACCAGGGCCTTGACGTGAGGGTCGACCTGAAGAAGTTCTTGCATCGTTTCCTTTCCCCCCATTCCGCCCGGTACGGTCAGATCAAGAATCACGCCGTCAAAAGGATGTCCAGCTGTCCGGGCTTTCCGGTACAGCTCAACCGCTTCCAGGCCGTGCGTTGCCGTTTCAACCTTGAAATGCATTATGTCCAGCATCTGGGTGACTACATCCAGGATTGCAAGGTCATCATCCATAATTAAAATCTTCTTGCTGCTCCGGGACAATTTTTCATGCTCCTGTTTTGTATCTGCAGCTGCCCGTTGCCTGGAGACTGGCAGAAAGATATGGAAAGTTGTTCCCGTACCCGCCTCCGATTCTGCGGAGATGAAGCCATCATGTTTTTTAATGATTGAAAAAGAAACGGCAAGTCCCAGACCGCTGCCTTCTTTTTTGGTGGAAAAGTAGGGGTCAAAAATGTTGGCAAGGTCTTCTTTACGGATTCCAGGGCCTTGATCTTGGATACGTATCCAGACATATTCTCCTTGTTTCAGAGGCAAAGACTCCTGCTCACCGATGGTTCGATTTTCGGCTGAGATGGTAACCGTACCTCCTTCCGGCATTGCCTGGTCGGCATTTTTAACCACATTCTGGATGACCTGACTGATCTGTCCTTTATCAATATTGACCGGGCTGAGATTTTCGGCAAGCTGCACCCTGCAGGTAACATTGGAGCCGGTTAAGGCAAAGGATGCAGACTCGTTGATCAGTTCCGTCAGTAGTGCCGGTTTTTTGACAGGCTGCCCGCCTTTGGAAAAGGTGAGCAGCTGCTGTGACAGGTCCCTGGCCCTGCCGGCGGCCTTTTCAGCAGAGGTCAGCGGAGTGATAATTTTGCCGTCAACCCCGGCATGAATTTTCGCCAGCGAGATGTTGCCGACTATTGCCGTAAGTATATTGTTGAAATCATGTGCAATTCCTCCGGCCAGTACACCCGTTGATTCAAGTTTCTGTGCCTTGAGGGTTTCTTTTTCAAGGGCCTTGCGAGCTTTCAGCTGCTCGGTGATGTCGCGAACATGCTCGACCACGCCGATGACCTCACCTGAATCATCTAGAATGGGGTACGCGAACAGCTCAAGTGTTCCTGTCACACCTTCGGCCTGGACAAAGGGAACGTGTTCTTTTTCCAGCCTGCCGCTCTGCATTGTCTTCATGGTCGGGCAGACGGCACACGGTTCCGATCTGCCGTGGTAGACTTCATAACACTTTTTCTTTCCTTCAAAGGGGAGCTTGTGGCTGTACCAGTCCCGCATGATTTTGTTGACCCGGATAACATTAAAGTCGGTGTCGAGAACGCTTATCCCGTCCTGTATTGCATCCAGAACAATCTGCAGGAAATTCTCCTTTTCTTTTAATGCATGTTCGGTCGCCATCCGTTCGGTGATATCCCGGATGATTCCGACATAACCCAGCACCGTACCCCGGGTGTCTCGAACCGGTGTGCCAAGTGTTTCCCCGTGGAAGGTGGAGCCATTTTTCCTGCGGTACTGCATATGGTAAACCTGGGGCTGTCCATGGACCCGGAGGTTGTAGCGGATTTTTCCCTGTTCCTCGAAATCCTCGGGGTTCGCATAAAGAAATTTGGTTTCTTTTCCCTGCAGTTCCTCCTGGGTGTAGCCAAAGACGGGTTCAAGGGCGGAGTTGACCATCCGAACCCGGCGACGGGCGTCGACAAAGACCACAACATCTGAAATCGAATTAAAGATGGCTTGAAACTCGGCTTCCCTCCTGGCAAGCTGCGCATCCGATTTTTTCTTTTCGGCCAAGCGCTTTTTTCGTTCAATTTCAACCGCAATCCTCTGGCCGAATATCCGTAATAAATCCTCATCCTCCTCTGTGAAATCATGATATTTGTCATCAAGCAGACATATAACGGCTACGACAGTACCGTCACTGTCAATGGCAGGGAACCCGCAGTAAGAGCTGGCATTATGTTCTTTGAAAAAAACAGCCTCGGGAAAGGCGCTGCTGACATCATGATAAATACGAAAGTCTTTGGTGCTCTGTACGGTCGCACAGGGGGTATTGGCAAGGTGGCATTGACCGGCATCAATGAAAACTTTTCCATTATCGTAGACACTGAGAAACTGTAATATTTCCCCCTGGATCTCCGACAGGCAGACAACTTTGACTTCCAGGAGTTCGCCGATCATCCGGGCAATTTTGTTGAAAATCTCCACCGGCTCTCCGGAAAGGGTCAAGCTGAGCTCGGCAAGTTTTCGTAACCTTCTCATGCCGTTGGCCGGTAGAGATTCCTTTGCCGACGACGAGGATGGGCTGTGCATTATGAAAGATTCGGTTATGTTTTCTTCATATATTCTTGTTAATAATTTTTATTATAGCATAAGACCGTGTCGGGCGGCAAAGAAATACTTGCGTAGGGCTCGCTCAACAATAACTTCGCATTCTGAGGCGCACTTTGAACATTTAGAAAAGCGATCTTCAATTATGCAATCCGTAGGCGTAGCCCTGCTACGCCTGCGGTTGCATGCAATCAGATCACTTCTCTAAATGTCCACATTAC
>DRKH01000542.1 GCA_011051825.1 Desulfobulbus sp. | reverse complement strand
GCTTGAATGAAATCAGGGATACCATCGCTTTTTTTAAAAAATGAATTGACCTGAAATCAGGCATAAGCGCTGCTAAATGCGATTTGAGATTATAGCTGTAGCGATGTTATCCCTCGTTGCTGAGGAATGGTGGTAATCAAAAAAATATGCAAAAAAAATGCAAAAAAAATGCAAAAGATATTTCTTCGCATTGCCCGGGAAAAAATTGCCTGGTTCAAGTTTGTCCTTGAGGGATATGACGGCCTGTGCGTGCTGAGTACTGTTGACCGTGACAGGGGGCTTGTCAGTCTCACCTATCACACCTCGTGCGCAGCTGAGCTCTTTGGTCTTCTTACTGCGCTCAGTCCCGACCTGTCTCCGTATTGGACCAGGCCGGAGGAAGCAGAAGGTAAGTGATCAGGGGCACCGCACGGAGTCTCGCAGGCTCGCTTACCCGGAGTCTCGCAGGCTCACTTACCCGGAGTCTCGCAGGCTCACTTACCCGGAGTCTCGCAGGCTCACTTACCTGCGACCTCCACGCCTGTACGAATCTACGGCACCCCTGACCACTTACAAGGTTTGGATATGTGAAACCGTAGAGTTACAAACCCTGTGACGAGATACAGCAGAAGGTTGAGGCTGGGCGCGCAACCGTTAATGCTATACATTGATAATGCAATCTAACTTATTATTGTAAAGGAATAAATGGCTAAGCATCTATATATAAAAACCTTTGGCTGCCAGATGAATGAACGGGATTCCGAGATCATTGAGCAGCTTCTGGCCCGATCAGGCTATGTCCTTGTCGACGGGCCCGAAACTGCTGATCTTGTTCTGGTTAACACCTGTTCCATTCGGGACAAGGCAGAGCAAAAGGTCTACAGTCTGCTTGGGCAGCTGGCACCCCTGAAAAAAGAAAATTCCCGGCTCAAGATTGGGGTGATCGGCTGCGTTGCCCAGCAGGAAGGCGAAAAGATCTGTAAACGGGCCCCGTATGTGGATCTGGTTGTCGGCACCCAGCAGATATATCGGATTCCGTCCATGCTTGACCGGCTTGTCGGTGGTGAGACCAGCCGTGAGATAGACACTGATCTCAAAAGTTCGTTTACTATTCCCGCCTTTCAGCGGCTGCTGAAGGGGCAGTCCCCCTCCCCTGCTCCGGTTGAATTTCGAAAATTTGTCACAATCATGCAGGGGTGCAACAATTACTGCAGTTACTGCGTGGTTCCATCGACCAGGGGCCGGGAAATCAGCCGGCCTGTTGTCGACATTCTCGAAGAGGTAGGGATCCTCATTGACCAGGGCGTCAAAGAAATTACCTTGCTCGGGCAGAACGTGAACTCCTACGGCCAGACCAATCCCGTTGATGACCACTCTGTTTCCTTTGCTGATCTGCTCCATGCTGTTGCCGGGGTCCCCGGACTTGAACGGCTCCGGTTTACAACTTCAAACCCCAAGGATCTCTCGAAAGAACTCATTGACTGTTTTGCCGAAATCGACATTCTCTGCCCGCATTTTCACCTGCCGGTTCAGTCAGGTTCAAATACCATCCTTCAGAAAATGAACCGTAAATACAGCCGTGAGAGTTATCTGGAAAAAGTAGCCGCGCTCAGGATGGCCAGGCCCGATATCGCCCTGGCCACGGATATCATTGTCGGTTTTCCCGGAGAGAGCGATGACGACTTTTCCCGAACCATGGATCTGCTTGAAACGGTCAGGTTTCACGGTTCGTTCTCTTTTAAATATTCAGATCGGCCCAATACCCGTTCTGCCGATTTTCCGGATAAAGTACCGGAGAGTGTTAAAAAGGAACGACTGCAGCGGTTTCAGGCCAGGCAGGATCAGATCAGTCTTGAGTGGAATGCAACATATGTGGACACCGTGCAGGAGGTCATGGTCGAGTCGACCACCGAGGGCAAGGCAAGGGGGCGCACCGCAACCAACCATATTGTCCACTTTCCCGATACCGGAGGGCTCTGTCCCGGTGAAACGGTCGATGTGCAGATAACCCATGCCGGCCGGCATTCCCTGCAAGGGGAAATGCTGACGACAGACGTTACCTGTTAGATTACATTTTAACTGGAACTTGTTGAGTTATGGAACGAATAATAGATCTGCATACGCACACTTTTTTCAGCGACGGGGCCCTGGTTCCGGCAGAACATCTCCGCCGGGTCGAGGTGCTGAACTATGAAGCCGTCGCCATTACCGATCATGCCGACTCCTCAAATCTTGATTTTATCATTCCAAGGATTGTCCAGGCGGCAAAGGATCTCAACCCGGTTTCGACAACCCGGCTTATCGTCGGTATCGAACTGACCCACGTGCCCCCTGCCCTGTATGGCAAGCTGACTGCCCGGGCCCGTGAACTCGGGGCGGAAATTGTCGTCGCCCACGGCGAAACCCCGGTTGAACCGGTCGCCCCGGGAACAAACCGGGCCGCCCTTGAAGCCGGGGTCGACCTGCTGGCCCATCCGGGTTTTATTACAGAAGAGGAAGCCGCCCTGGCTGCAGAGCGTGGAATACTACTGGAGTTGTCCGGCCGCGGTGGCCACAGCCTGACCAACGGTCATGTGGCGAAGATGGCCCAAAAAACAGGAGCCATGCTTTCCGTGAATGCGGACGCCCACACGCCCAGTGACTTCCTCAGCGCGGAAATGGCCCGAAAAGTTGCCCTGGGTGCGGGCCTGACCCCCGAACGCTACCGGCAGCTCCGCAAGGATATGCAGGCATGGGTACGGAGAATAACCGGATAGTCGTTTTTTGGGAATTCGCAAATGCCCCGCAGGGCGACTCGCGGCTGCAACAGGATCAACGCTGCAAAGGTTAATGCTGTTCACCCGCGTACACGATGTTAAGCAAGACTCTATCGTTTTGCGCCACAGGCTCTGGTTGTCGTTTATTCCGGGAGGGTGAAACCCGGACAACAATGGCAGCTGAGCGCTGTTTCTGCAGACAAGGGGCGCTCATTGTCCCTCCGTCTTTGCAAACCCCGGCAGGCTTGGCAGGGTTTGCGGCTTTGTCCTGGGTTTGCCGGTCAGGTTGGCCACGCTGCGCACGGTCCGGTTTCCCACCCTTTTTCCCTTGGCGGCGGCACCTTTGATCAGGTAATCGTCAAATTCGATTTCCAGCCGGTTATAGCGGGCCCTGGCCGAGGGGACAAAACTGACCCTGGCTCGAACATCCTTGTCTCCCACCACGAGCAGCTGGATGATGGACCGTTTGTGTTCCGGGAAAAGGCGATAGTCACGGTTGATGATAAATTTTGGCGTTTTGAACCGTTTGACATAGGTCAGATTTTCAAGGCCTGAGCGGTAGATCACGTTAAAAACCAGATCATTGTCGACCACCCCCATCCACAGCAGGTTGCTGCCGATAAAAACTTTGTCCGCCACATTGACCACCCGGTACAGTCCATCTTTAAAAATAAGCAGGATGCGGTCGTATTCCGAGCAGGTCAGTTCAAGGTCTTTTTTTGTATTTTCTACTTTAATTTTGTGTCCTAAGAACCCGGATTCCCGGTGATATGCAACCTTTATGTTTGACAGGGCCGCCGCCCGCGCATTGACCTCGTCAAACTGTTCAAGCCTGCTTCTGCGCGGAAATTTCTTACCGTATTTTTTCAGCAGGGCCTCAACATAATGGATGGTGAAACCGACCATATCCTCGAGGTGTTTTTCAATGGTGGCTATGGCTTTTTCAAGGGTCTGAATCTCTTTCTGCTGTTTATTAATATCATAACGGGAAATACGCTTGATTTTGATCTCAAGCAACCGCTCAACATCTTCTTTGGTAACCTTGCGGACCAGTTCGTCGGCAAAGGGAAACAATGCCTGCCGGACGGTGGAAATCACGGCTTTGTAGGAAATCTGCTCCTCGATCTCCTTATAGAGCCGCTCCTCAATGAAGATCTGTTCCAGCCTGCGGGCATGGAGTTTGTCCAGCAGCCTGCCGCGTTCTATATTGAGTTCCTTTTCCAGGTCCTGCTGCAACTTGTCGGTGTTATGCCTGAGCACTTCCTCAACCTGGACGATACAGGGCATATTCTCCCGGATAACAACCAGGTTCGGCGAGACGCTTACCTCGCAATCGGTAAAGGCGTACAGGGCATCAATGGTTTCATCGGCATGTACTCCGCGCGGCAGTTTGATTTCCACCTCAACATCTTCCGCCGTGTAATCGTTGATCGAGACGATCTTGAGCTTACCGGCCTTGGCGGCCTTTTCCACCGAATCGATCAGGGACTGGGTGGTCAAGTTGTAGGGCAGCTCGGTAACGGCAATGGTCTTATCGTCCACCTTTTCAATCTTTGCCCGGCAGCGCAGGCGACCGTTGCCGTGCTCATAGTTGGAAGCATCAACAATGCCGCCCCTGGGAAAATCAGGATAGAGCGTAAATTGTTTACCGCGCAAATGTTTTATCTGACATTTGAGCAGTTCGCAAAAGTTATGGGGCATGATCTTGGTCGCCATACCCACGGCAATACCCTCAGCCCCGAGCAGGAGCAGCATTGGTAATTTTGCAGGCAGGGAAACCGGTTCCAGCATGCGGCCGTCATAGGAGTCGACAAATTCGGTCAGGTCTTTATTAAACAGCGTTTCCCGGGCAAGCGGTGACAGCCGACATTCGATATAACGGGCGGCGGAGGCCTGATCACCGGTGAAGATATTGCCGAAATTCCCCTGTCGCTCAATGAGATAGCCCTTGTTGGCCAGATTGACCAGAGCGGCAAAAATGGATTGATCACCGTGGGGATGAAGTTTCATGGTCTCACCGACCACGTTGGCAACCTTATGAAAACGGCCGTCATCCATGTTGTGCAGAGTCTGAAGAATCCGGCGCTGGACCGGTTTCAAGCCGTCATCGATATCTGGAATAGCGCGTTCCCGGATTACATAAGAGGTGTAATCCAGAAAGTTGCGGTCAAAAAGTTTGTGGAGTTTGCCCTGTTGTCGGGTTTCAGTATTCTCGGTCATACCGGCCTCAGGGTCAGGTGGTCCATAATGTATTGCCGGCGGTCCGGCGTGTTTTTACCCATGTAGAATTTAAGCACCCGGCTGACCTGGGACAGGTTATCTATCCGTACCTGCTTGATTCGCATGTCGGCACCGATAAACTGCTTGAATTCAGGCGGAGAAATTTCGCCCAGCCCTTTAAATCTGGTCACCTCCACCGATTTCACCCCGCCCCTGCCCTTTAATTCACGGATACCGTTCTCCTTTTCCTCATCGGAGTAACAGTAGATGGTTTTTTTTCTGTTCCGTACCCTGAAAATCGGTGTTTCCAGGATATAGACGTGGCCAAGCTTAATCAGCGGCTCGAAATAATGCAGGAAAAAAGTAAGCAGCAGGTTGCGGATATGCAGACCGTCGACGTCGGCATCCGTGGCCAGGATAATTTTGTCAAACCGCAGGTCGGCAATGGAATCCTCCACATTGAGGCCACGCATCAGCGCGTACATCTCATCATTTTTATACAGCAGGTCCAGTCGCTGGCCAAAGACGTTCATGGGTTTACCCTTGAGTGAAAACACTGCCTGGGTCATGGGGTCGCGGGAGGAAACAATCGAGCCGGCCGCGGACTGACCCTCAGTGATAAACACCATGTTTTCTCTGCCCTCTCCGGAGGGTTTTTTTCGACTGGGATGATACTTGCAATCCTTGAGCTGGGGGATTTTAAAGGCGACTTTTTTTGCCTTTGCCTTGGCCTCCTTACGGACCGACTGCAGCTCCTTACGGATCCGTTCGTTCCGCTGGACCTTGTCCATGAGGACTTCGGCCGTTTCCGGATATTTGTACAGGTGGGTGGCAACCGCTTCTCGAATCACGTTGACAATCCAGGGCCGTATATCGGTGTTGCCGAGTTTATTTTTGGTCTGTGACTCAAAAACCGGCTCCTGCACCTTGACGGCCAGGGTACCGACGATACCGTCACGGACATCCTTACCGGTATATTTTTTACCGGAAAATTCGTTTACCCCCTTGAGGATTCCTTCACGAAAGGCGGAGAGGTGGGTCCCCCCTTCTGAGGTGTAGGTCCCGTTGACAAAGGAAAAATAGGTGTCCCCATAATCATCGGTATGGGTGAAGGCGAACTCAAGAGCTTTTTCCGAGGCATGGATTGGAGGATACATCTCCTTGCCGTCAAGCTCATCGGCCAGCAGGTCAAGCAGGCCTTTTTCCGAATAGTATTTTTCCCCGTCAAAAAAGAGGCTGAGCCCGGCATTGAGATATGCGTATCGCCATAACCGTTGCCTCACATATTCCAAATCAAAGGTGAATTTTTCAAACAGGTTGGAATCGGGCAAGAATTCAATCAGGGTGCCGTTTTTCTCCGTGCTCTCCCCTTCTTCCTCTTCGATCAGGGTGCCATAGGCAAAAACCGCCTTTTTATACTGCCCCTCACGAAAGGCACAGACCATGAAATTTTCGGAAAGGGCATTGACCGCCTTGGTACCGACCCCGTTGAGGCCGACGGAAAACTGAAAGACATCGGTATTGTATTTGGCACCGGTATTGATGACGGAAACACATTCGACCACTTTACCCAGGGGAATGCCGCGCCCGTAATCACGAACCCGGCAGTGGCCGTTTTCTTCAATTGCAATCTCGACCCGTTTGCCATACCCCATGATATACTCGTCCACGGCATTGTCAATCACCTCCTTGATCAGAATGTAGATACCGTCATCAGGATGTGAGCCGTTGCCCAGTCGGCCGATATACATACCCGGCCGCTTGCGGATATG
>DRKH01000541.1 GCA_011051825.1 Desulfobulbus sp. | reverse complement strand
CTCTCTTTCACAACCGTTCTGACCTTAAGATCATAGTTGCCGACATGGCCGCTGAAACCGACAACCTCGGTCAGCGGCATTACGGTTATGGATTTATGATCAAGAACACCCCCTGCCAGCTCGGCGATTAATGCGCTGCACTGTTCACCAAAGGGCGCCACCATATCAAGTCCGGCGGCATTGCCGCCGAGAAAGGGCGTTTTTTCGAGCAGCACGACCTCAAGACCACGATCGGCAAGAAGCCTGGCCGCTTTGAGGCCGGCAATGCCGCCACCGATAACAGTGGCATGTTTTCTGGCATTGACCCGGATCGGGTCAAGCGGCTCCAGCAGTCCTGCCTTGCCTGTGGCTGCGGCAACAAGTTTTTCCGCCTTGTAGGTCGCCTTGTCACCGTCCAGAACCCAGCTTACATGTTCGCGAATGTTCGCATGGTCATAGATATACGGGTTAGCGCCGGCTCGGGCGATTGCACTGCGGAATGTACTTTCGTGCAGACTGGGAGCGCAGGATGCAACAACGACCCGGTCGATAACGCCGTTTTTCAGATCCTCAATGATCAGTTCCTGACCAGGATCGGAACACATAAAGGAATTGGTCCGGGCAACCGCAACGCCCGGAAATTTTTCCGCTGCCTCTCGAACCTTTTCCACATCCACATGATCGGATATATTACCGCCGCAATAACAGATGTAGACGCCGATCTTTTCGGATTTTCGACTATTGTTTTTTTTCATCGGGTCAGTCATATCTCAAATACCTGTTTTCCGTTGGCTGCATCAGGATGTCGGGTTATTTCCCAAAGGCGAGGATAGCGTTGGACGCTTGCATCGCGGCCGCTCCGGCTTCTGAAATTGAATCAACGATATCCTTGGGCCCGGATGCAGCTCCGGCAACAAAAATGCCTTTTTTACTGGTCAATGTAGGTCCAATGGATGGCTGGACCGTCTGTATGAAGTGGTCTTCGGCCGTTGATACCGAACAGACGCCTTCCGGAGACCACTGGGGAAAAACACCAAGTGACAGCACCACCAGATCATGCTGTTCCGTTGTCACCCCGGTTCCGTCCTGGGCCTCGAACCTGACGGCAACGCTGCCCTTGTCAGCCTCTTCGAGACGGCCGACTTTTCCTTTGATAAACTGAATGCCCATGGCCTTGGCTGTCTGGTAAAACTGTTCGTATCCCTTGCCGAATGCACGGATATCCATGTAATAAATGTAAATATCTGCAAGGGGCAGCGCTCCGGACAGCAGCATGGCCTGTTTGATGGCGTACATGCAGCAAAAGCGCGAACAGTAGGGAATACCCATGCTCCTGTCACGTGACCCGGCACATTGTACAAAGGCAATGGAATCAGGTTCCATACCGTCCGAAGGCCGAAGCATACGATTATAGGGCCCGTGCGGCGCCAGCAGGCGTTCCATCTGCAGGGCGGTAACCACATTTGGAATTGTGCCGTTGCCATATTGGGGTTTTCCCTCAATGGTGGTCATTTCAAAACCGGTGCACAGAATTGCGGTTTTTGCCTCTATGATACATTCAACCGATTTTTGAAAATAATCCACTGCCCCGGTGGGACAGACTTTTGCGCACTTGCCACAGAGCATGCAGTTCTCCGGATCAAGGGCGGCGACCTGGGGGATTGCATTGGAAAAAGGGATTCTGATGGCCTTGGTTGCGCAGAAGCCGCCCTGCTCAGGATCCGGAACGTACACGGGACAACTGTACTCGCACTTTCGGCAGCCGATGCAGCTGTCCTGATCCACATAGCGCGGCTTGCGAGTGACCTGGGCGCGGATCAGCCCGTTAATGTTGTTTAACTGTGTGAGGTCACACCAGGTATAAATGGTTATATTTTTATGGTGTGCTGCGGAGGCCATTTTGGGCGTTGTGATGCAACTCGAACAATCCAGGGTGGGAAACACCTTGGAGAGTCGAATCATTTTGCCGCCGATAGACAGGTCTTTTTCTATAATCACCACGGAAAAATCCTGATCGGCAAGGTCAAGCGCCGCTTGCAGGCCGGCTATACCACCACCGATAACAAGGGCGTCACAGGTGATTGTTTGTCCATCCGTCATTGTTTTCTCCGGAATACTTTTGTGTTTTACGAAAAGTGTAACTATTCAGGTAGGGGGCAGAGAACTAGCCCAACCACCACCTGTAACTGTTTAGGAGTGCTCCATATCTGTGCAGTCAGGCCTGTGAACTATAGTGATTCCTATGTGAATCAGGCCTGACCGTGCAGAGATGGGGTGCTCCTGAACAGTTACCGAAAAGTTCTGTAATGCTCAGGCGGGTCCGGCAATTTCATCAGGCCGGTTCCCTTTCCGTTTCCACCGGCAGGGACGCTTTGATCACCGGTGGCCCCAGTTCCTGGACAATAGCATTCATCAAATTTACTTCTTTTAAAAACGGACGGTTGCAGACCGTACAGATTGCTGTAAGACGCAGTCGCCGGATATCAATATCCAGCTTTTTCATCATCTGATACACCCGGTCTATTCGTTTAGCCAGAGCATGATAGCCTCCCTTATAGGGGCATTCTTCTCCGCAGGACATGATAATGATCCCGCTGATACCTTTTCTGAAACAGTCGAGGTAAAACTTTTCAGGAAACATGACCGGAGCCCGCACCCGGAGAATGTATGTGTTGGCCGGATAACTTGAATGGGCCTGGCCCACCGAATCCGCACCGGGATATGCGCAGGATTCAGTGGCCAGAATTAATATTTTTTTTTCTTGCGAGGCAGTTGTCATGGGATACGTTCCTGTTGAGAATTCTCCGAGAATTCAAAAAAAACCGAAGCGTCGGCTGCTGGCCGTTCTGCTGGGAACAAGGCATTACTGGACGAAGAAGCCATTATTTTTTTCGAGTGATAAAATGCTTGTCATATCCGTCCGCTTCGACATAGCCCATATAATCATGACCTACTTTGTTCGCCCAGGCCTTGAGGTCAATCCGGGTTCCCTCGTCATTGGAATACACTTCCAGAACTTCACCGACCTTGACCTTGCCGATTCCTTTTTTGGCCTCAAGCAGGGGGCCAGGACAGGCTGAACCGCGGGAATCAATGGTGCTTGCTGCTGTAATATCGTTTAGATCAGACATAATGAACGCTCCTTTTTTATATTTGGATGGATCTGGTCCGGGGCAGGACAACGGAGAGGCTGTTACCAGCCGATCACCTTGTCTGCCTCAATAAATATATCGTTGACGACTGTACCGGTCGTGGCTTCCACACCATCGACCAGCATGGATGGATCAACCTTACGGGATTTGATGCAGGGCAGGCAGACCCATATTTTTCCGCCATTGTCAAGAAAGTCACCCATCAGGCGATCCAGGGGCAGGCGATCCAGTGAATGGACGGTTTCGGCATAGCCCTTATACGCCAGGCGGGTGGCCTCGCCAAAGAGGATAATTGTTATATCGTGTTCCATGGAAAGGCCGATATTTGCCACTGCGAATGCTGTGAGTACTTTTTCCGCTCTTTCACCTGCATCATGCAGGATATACACAAGTTTCTGTTGTTCTTCGGACATGCTTTCCTCCTTGTTTATTCGAAAATCGCCCACGGAGTACTGCCGTTCCGGGCTATTTTCATCGTTGGTTGTGGCTGTAACGTAAAAAATCTTGGTCCAGCCATGCTGGTTTATTCGAAAATCGCCCACGGTCCTGTGTCGTTTCGGGTGATTTTCATCATTTTAAGTCTATGCTATTTGTTGCACCCCGCTCCAGCCGTACCGGCCTGAGCTGTTATCTGGTAAACAGCAAGACCCATACCTGTTCCGGTTAAGGGAGGATTTGTTTTTGTAAAAAATAAATATATTTTGTTATTACAGGATGATAATGCTTTGGTTGCTGAAAGCGTGGTCTTGGGAGATTGTTTTTTCTTTGAACAGTATGTTAAAGTGTTAAAATTAATTTTTAACACTTTGTTAAGGATGTTAACGTCGGGTGGGCAATGTTTGAACAGGAGCTCAACAAATACTGGAAAACAGTGGTGGATACTATTCAGGAAGGGGTGATGATCGTTGACCCCCAAGGTAGTATTGTCTCAACCAATCGTGCCTTTCTTGAATTGACCGG
>DRKH01000540.1 GCA_011051825.1 Desulfobulbus sp. | reverse complement strand
CTGCGCCGCAGGTCACATGAACCACCAGCCCGCCGGCAAAATCCAGCACCGGCACATCAAGAGCAGACAGCCAGCCGCCGCCCCATATCCAATGGCAGACCGGATTATACACCAGCAGGGCCCACAGCAGAGAAAACAGGGCAAAAGGAGCAAATCGGACCCGCTCGGCAAAGGCACCGGTGATCAGGGCCGGAGTAATCACCGCAAACATGCACTGATAGATCATGAATACGGTCTGCGGAATCGTTGTTGCATAATCCGCGCTCGGCGCATTGGTTACCCCGTTTAAGGCGAACCAGGAAAGATCACCGATAACACCGCCCACATCCGGACCAAAAGACATGGAATAGCCCACATACACCCACTCGATTGAGATAATCGAGATCATGATCAGGCTCTGCATGATAGTCCCCAGCACATTCTTGCCACGAACCATTCCTGCATAAAACAGGGCCAGACCAGGGGTCATCAGCAGGACCAATCCTGCCGCCGCCAGAATAAAGGCGGTATCCGCTCCATTAATCATCATTTCCTCCTTGGAAAGTTACAAAGTTGTAAAAAAATTTACAATATTGTAACGAGGAAGAAATAATTTTTCAATATTCATCTGCTCGCCATGCCGAAACTCTCTCAGGAGTTCCGGCACGGCAACGGATTACAGATTGTACCCGACCTCTTTGTGATCAGTGATATCCAGGCCCTGAACCTCGTCTTCAAGCTCAACGCGCAGTCCGACAACCATGTCGATCCCTTTCAGAATAATAAAGGTCAGCACCACGGAATATGCAATCGCAGCCCCGGCACCGATCGCCTGAATACCAAACTGACCGGCATTACCGTAAAACAGACCATTGGCCCCATCCGGATTCCAGGCGACCGAGGCAAAAAGCCCGGTGGCAAGAGCCCCCCAGAGCCCGCCGACGCCATGGACACCGACCACATCCAGGGCATCGTCATAGCCAAGCTTTGATTTCATCAGGACGGCAAAGTAACAGAGCGCACCACCGACAATCCCGATAAGAATAGCCGACAACGGCCCGACAAAACCGGCACCGGGCGTAATTGCCACCAAACCGGCAACAGCGCCGGACGCAGCACCCAGCGTCGTGGGCTTGCCCTGCACTTTCCACTCGGCCAGCAGCCAGGAAAGAGCACCGGCACCGGTCGCCACCTGGGTGGTGAACAGCGCCAGCACGGCAATCGGCCCGGCCGAGAGAGCGGAACCGGCGTTAAAACCGAACCAACCGAACCAGAGCACCCCGGCCCCGAGAATGGTCATGGGCAGATTATGGGGATGCATGGCCTCACGCCCCCAGCCCTTACGCTTGCCAAGCATAATACAGGCAACCAGGGCAGCGGCGCCGGAATTGATATGAATAACCGTTCCGCCGGCAAAATCAAGCGCCCCCATTTTACCAAGCCAGCCGCCGCCCCAGACCCAGTGGCAGACCGGAAAATAGACAAAAGTCGCCCAGAGCACGGTAAACAGCACAAAGGAGGTAAACTTCATCCGTTCGGCATAAGCCCCGGTAATCAGGGCCGGTGTGATAATGGCGAACATGAGCTGAAAGGCGCAGAACAGCAGATCCGGAATAGTGTCCGAATAGGGGCCGATCCCGGTCCCTACGCCCTTGAGACCAAGATATTTCAACCCGCCGATAAATCCTCCGATATCAGGACCAAAGGCCAGCGAGTATCCATACAGCACCCAGATAATCGAAATCAGGCCCAGACAGAGAAAACTCTGCATGGTTGTCGACAGCACGTTTTTTGAACGCACCAGCCCACCATAAAAAAGCGCCAGCCCCGGGGTCATCAACATGACCATGGCCGTCGCTATCAGCATAAATGCGGTATCACCAGTATCCATTTTCTCTGCTCTTCCTCCATCAATATGTTTCCTCTTCCGCCGGCCGAACACACTCCTCCAGTGACCCCCGACCAAGCTGCCATACAAACTTCACCCAATAAAGCAACCATCAGGCCAGAATGAGCACAAGAGAATAATTTATTACAATTAAAGAAGAAAATAAAATTCAGCGGAAATTAAAAAGAATACCTTGCTACATTTTTGTTTATTTTTTAAAAAAATTAAACAAAAATGTAGCAAAATTTCGACGCCGGAACCAGGCCGGGAGGGAAGAACCGTCGGTATGCTGTTTGACAAGAATAGATGGAGCAGGTACCATACCCCCAGAGGCTTACAGGAGCATTGCCCTGTAACGAACACCCGGATCGGTGACGAAAAAGAAGGATACCCGCTTTCCGTCACCGGGCCAGGGAATACAGAATACGGTTTTTCGTCCAACGGGGAAGTAATGACAACAGAACGCAGGCGTTTTATCAGACCGGAGGCCCTCAATCTTCTCGATTATCTCGTCGTTGACGAACAGGGAAGACAGGGCGAGTACTCCATGGGCAGAACATTAAATGTCAGCGAAGGCGGCATCCTGATGGAAACGCACATCCCCCTGCCTGTCGGCCAGCAGGTGATGATCACCATCGGGCTTGAAGACGGACTGGTCGACGTAATGGGCCGCATAGTCTACGCGACCTACAGTGCAGGCAGGCACCAGAACGGGATAGAATTTTTCCATGTTGCCGACAATGACAAAAAAACTCTTGATCGTTATGTGGAAGAATTCCACAAACAGTACAGAAAAAACACCGTCACGCCGACGGCGGCGAAAACAGGGAAGGTGTAATACAACCGCGCCGTTGATAAAATTACGCCTCCCCCCGGCCATACTCGTCATCATAGCGTACAATATCATCTTCACCGAGATAACTGCCGATCTGTACCTCAATCAATTCCAGTGGAATGACTCCGGGATTTTCCAGTCGATGTTGCGTCCCGGCAGGAATATAGGTTGATGCATCTTCATGAAGAAGGATCGTCTCCCGACCGTTGACCACCCTGGCGGTTCCGGAAACCACCACCCAGTGTTCGTGCCGATGATGATGCATCTGCAGTGAAAGCTTGGCACCGGGATTCACCGTGATGCGCTTGATCTGAAAGCGATCCTGCAGCTCCAGGGTGGTATAACTGCCCCAGGGGCGATACACGGTCTTATGAATATGAAACTCATCCCG
>DRKH01000539.1 GCA_011051825.1 Desulfobulbus sp. | reverse complement strand
TGTAACAATATTGCGCCGAATTTTCGTTCATTTTCAAGGCGTGAAAAGAGTTGCATAGCAGTGCTATGTAACTTTTTTCGCAACGCAGAAAATGGGCGAAAAGGCAAGCAAGATGTTACAGTTATTTGTACACAGTCCCTAACTGTTCAGGAGCACCCCACGGAGTCTCGCAGGCTCGCTTACCCGGAGTCTCGCAGGCTCGCTTACCCGGAGTCTCGCAGGCTCGCTTACCTCTTCGCACGGTCACGCCTGCACGCATAGAGGGGCTATCGGAGTCTCCGCTTCGCTCCGCTTACCTGCGGCCAGTCGCGCCTGCACGAATCTACGGCACCCCTGACCACTTACAGGTTTAAGGTAGATGAAAACACATAGTTACAAATCCTGTGACCAGTTACGGTAGGGCTAGTTCTCTGCCCCTACCTGAATAGTTACTTCGGACAAACCATTACGGCTGGACCGGATTTTTACCTTCACAGCCACAACGAATGCTAAAAATAGCCTGAATCGACAGTGCTTCGTGGGCGATTTTCGGATAAAAAAATCGAAAAATCTTGAAAAGTCGACAGGTAACCGCTATTGAGAGAAGAGTGATTTCCGCAGCACAATCCATTTTCCAGGCAAACTGTGCTGCAATATGCCGACAGCAGGTCCGAGTTAAACAAAAAGGTGAATTATGAAGACGAACGAATGTACACTGTTTCACGGCGGCCTCAAAGGGGCTGAAACCGTTTTTGGCGAGAATGCCGAAAAATATGGCGTAAACGAGGTAATTTTTACCTTTGAGGGGCATCGGCTCAATCGTGACAAAGACCCGATCATGCTCTCCGAAGAAGAATTGCAACGTGGTGACATCAGCATGGAAATCGCTTCAAGGATGATGAACCGCACCTATTACGAAACTGAAAAAATCCGCAGGGTCCTGCAGTCCATCTTTCATATGGTCAATAAAGGGCATCAGGTCTTTGTCATTGGAACCATTCTGGATGACAACTCCGTAAAAGGCGGCACGGGCTGGGCCGTCGAACTGGCAAAGCTCTTCAACCGGCCGCTCCATGTTTTCGACCAGAACCGAAACCAATGGCTGACCTGGAAAGAGGACAGCTGGCAGGAAGATACCCCCAAGATCAGCTTCGACACGTTTGTCGGTTCCGGAACACGGTATCTCAGCGACGAGGGAAAAGCTGCCATTGAACAGCTTTTTGCCGACAGTTACCAGAGCTGAATCGTTTCTGTCCGTTTCTCCACCGGTAGCAAACAGCCTTTCTCCAGGGCTGTTTGCTGCCACTGTATCACCCCGCCCCTTCCCGGGCCCACACCTTGCTCCAGGGAAGAAACGACTTTTCCCTTCCGGCCGTACTCCTTGCAACTTCGACAATCCTGGGGTACAATTCCCCAACAATTCAAACAGACTAGATGATAATTCATTTCAGCCAGGAACGCATACCATTAAAATAGCCATGGATGAAAGTATGTTACATATCATTATCACTGGTGAGTCCGGAAACGGCCGAACCCTGATGATGAAGAAAAAGCACCTCCGTAACCTGATCCTGTCAGCGATACTGATTGCGGTTGTTCTGTTTATCGGCACTATCACCGGACTGCATCACCGTAAGAACAACATGGTCCTTCAGGAAAAGGTGGCAACCCTGACCCGGACTCTGCACGATAAAACCATAGGAAAACAGGAGCAGCTTGTTGCCCAGGTGGACCAGCTGACAAAAGCACTGGCGCAGGCCCGAAAGGAGCTTACCGAAAATCAACAGGAAAAATTTGCCCTGATAGACCGTTATGAAACGCAGGTCTCGCAGCTTGAGCAGGAACGAGCCGAACTGTTTGAAGGAAGCATCAGCCGGCTTGATGAACGCAGTAAAATAATCAAGACAATGATGGACAAGATCGGAGTCAAAATTGACGTTCAGGACGATCCCGGTCACAGCGGTGGCCTCTATATTGACCCCAATACCAGGCTGAGCGACAAACTTATCGACAAAACAGATCACTACCTGTCTCTGATCCAACAGCTTCCTCTCGGACGCCCGATCAACACAAAAATCAGCTCCCGCTACGGGCGCCGCATTGATCCGCTCAACTCCAAAAAAGCCTTTCATGCCGGAATAGATTTCAAGGGTCGAACCGGGGACAAGGTCAGGGCGACGGGAAATGCCGTTGTCAGGCAGTCATTCTACAGCAAGGGGCTCGGCAATCACATTGTCCTTAACCACGGAAACGGCTATGAAACCGTGTATGCCCATCTCAGCAAAAGACTGGTGAAAAGTGGCGACAAGGTTGTCCGTGGCCAGGTCATCGGTCTGGTGGGCAACACCGGACGCAGCACCGGTTCACATCTGCACTACGAAGTCCATTTTCACAAAAAAACCGTTGATCCCATGAAATTCATGCAGGTCGCCAAACTCCTTCCTTCCAAATAACCTTCGACTGATACGACCATGGCCATTTTTAACAAAAAAGATGCGCTTGAGCAGGAGGCCGGCCGGGTTTCCAAAGAGGCCATTTCCTGCCTTATCTCCAAGGAGATGCACATATCCGGTGAGATAACCTTCAAGGGCAAGGCCCGGATAGACGGGACCGTAGAGGGTAATATCCAGGGGGAATACCTGGTGCTCAGCAAGACCGGACGGGTCAACGGCGACCTGGAACTCGACGCCCTGATCTGCCACGGCGCTATCGAGGGAAACATCCAGGCCAAGCTGGTGACCGCCCACGCCACCGCCACCATCCGCGGACGGATGACGGCCGGCAGCCTGACCGTGGAACCGGGCGCCGTTCTGGAGGGAGAAATTCATGCCTCCAGCAAGCAGAAGATAAACAGCAGCGAACAGCAGAAGACCCTGTCCGGGCCAGGGGCCAAGAAAGAACAGAAAGAGAAAAAAGAAGCGGCAAAATAGTCTGCCGGCTCAATTATTTTCCGATACAGAATTCGGAAAAAATCATCTCCAGCACGTCCTCAGGCGTTGTCAGGCCGACAATATCACTTAAACTCGAAAGAGCGGTCTGCAGTTCAACTGCAAGCAGATCCGCCGGTTCCTCCAGCTCAAAGGCCTTGCCCAGGCGGATGCAGGCCTCAAGCGCTGTGGCAAGGATTGCCTTGTGGCGGACATTGGGTGCACAGGAGAGCTGTTCATTCACATCGTCGGCAACGGCGACTTCTCTATAGATCGCCTCCTGCAGCTCCTCCAACCCTTCCAGCCTGCGCGCTGATATCCGCACGGACCCGGACGGGGCAAACACGGCACTCAATTCGCTCAGCCTATCCTCGTCAGCCAGATCGATCTTGTTGAGTACCACCAGATGCTTCTGCTCCCGGATCGAATCATAGAGCATACGGTCCTGGTCGGTGATACCGGCGCCGGCATCGACAAGGAAGAGGACAAGGTCGGCCTCGGCCAGTTTCCTGCGGGCCCGCTCAATACCCAGTTCCTCAACCCGGTCATCATGGGCCCGGATACCGGCGGTATCGACAAGGTGGACCGGAATGCCGCGGATGGAGATCATCTCTTCAATGGTGTCGCGGGTGGTTCCGGGAATACTTGTAACCAGGGCACGATCCTCGCGCAGCAGTCCGTTGAGCAGACTGGACTTGCCGACATTTGGCCGACCGGCGATCACCACGTGCACCCCTTCCCGGATAACCCGGCCCTGATCGGCAAGGCGAAGCAGGCGCCGGATCGGGGCAATGACCTGCTGCTGCAGCTGGGCTGTCAGTTGTCTGCCTTCAAGGATTTCGACATCATCATCGGGAAAATCAATTGCCACCTCAACCACGGCCAGGATCCGGACCAGGCCCTCCCGAATCGCCTCAATCTCATCAAGGAGCTCTCCCTGCAGCTGTTGAACGGCCAGGCGGACGCCGCCGTCCGTCTTGGCCTGCAGCAGGTCAATGACCGCCTCGGCCTTGGTCAGATCAATACGACCGGCCAGAAAGGCCCGTTTGGTGAACTCACCGGCCTCGGCCGGACGGGCTCCGGCGGCAAGAACCTCTGCCAGCAGGGCCTGCACCACCAGCCAGGAACCGTGACTGTGCAGCTCCACCACGTCCTCGCGGGTATACGTTGCCGGAGCACGCATATAGACCGCAAGAATCTCATCAAGGACCCGGCCGGAGGAATTCCTGACTGTTCCATAATAGAGTTTATGGCTTTGAAATGCTGAATGCCCGCCATGGGGATAAAAAAGGCGGCGCAGGATGGGAAGGGCATCGGGCCCGGAGATCCGGATAATACCTATACCGCCGATGCCGGGTGGAGTGGCGACGGCTGCGATGGTCTCAGTTTTCTGAGGAACGGCCACCTTGACGCCCTCTACGCTTGCGGGAGGAAGATTTACTGCCCTTTCCAGGCTTGTAGATCAGGACTTTTTTAAACAATCCTTCGCCCACGGATCGACTCCGAATTGCCTTATCCTCCTGAAGTATCATATGTACCACTCGACGCTCGGCAGGATTTAAGGCCGGAATGGCCTGAGTTTTACCGTTTTCTTTGACCTCACCGGCCAGACGGCGTGCACGTTCTTTCAACTCTTCAGCCCGTCTCTGCCTGAAATCCCCGGCATCAAGGGCAAGCATCATCCGATCAGGCAGACGCCTACTCATCATCTTTCGCAACAGATACTGCAGACTGTCTAGGGTACGTCCGTCAGTACCGACAAGTTCCTCTTCGTGCTCGCCGCTCAGATGACAGTTGAGGGTGGCATCTTCCACGGTCAAAGTGACCTGGGATGGGCAGCCCATAAGCTCAAGTAACCGGCAGATATCCTCGTGCACCAGAGCAAGGGCTTCTTCGGAGGGTGGCACAACCGGTTCCTGTACCGGCTTTCGTTTCTGTGAGCGTACAGGAGCTTTTTTAGGTTGTTGTTTCTGCTCCGGTTCCGCATCTGCTGCAGCAGGGGTTTTCTCCTCCCGGGGCTGATCAACAGGTTTCTCTTTTTCTTTTTCTTTTTCCGGGGCGGTCCGTACCTTTTCTTTCTTCTTCGGGGCTGCTTTTTCCGCCTGTTCTGGTTCCTGCTGTGGTGTTTTTTTGCGGCTTTCAGAACCGGTTTTCTTCCTTTGGGCCCGAATATGCGCCTTTTTCTTACAGAGTCCGAAAATACCTGCCGATCCTGTTTCCAGCACCTCTATATCAAGTTCATCCTGGGAGACCCCGAATTCCCGGCAGGCATCATCAATAACCGTGGTTACCTCGTTTCCGTAAAAGTCTTTTCCTTTTGCCATAAAATAATCCTATCGCGTGAAGGCCTTAATCGTTCACCAGCACCCCCATCTTCGTCCGATCAGACCTCCTCACATAGCGGGCTATAGACTCGTCGGTCCGCTTGAACGAATATGGAGCACTGGTAAACGTTTACAATTTAGATGTAATGCCAGGGGCATTACATCCCGATGAACGGTTACTGAAGGCCTATGCCTTATTAACCTGCCGATTGATCAGTTGCTGCTGAAGAATGGAGAGCAGGTTGTTAACGAACCAGTACAGTACCAGGCCGGAAGCAAAATTTAAAAACATGAAGGTAAAGACAACCGGCAGAAACTGCATGACCTTTGCCTGGGTCGGGTCGGCAGTGGTTGGAGTCATCTTCTGCTGCAGATACATGGACACTCCCATCAACAGCGTCAGGACAGGAATACCATGAACGTAGGGGATGTCAAACCCGACCATCAACCGATCCGGTGCGGAAAGATCATTTATCCACAACATGAACGGCGCATGCCTGAGCTCAATCGCCGCCATCAGAACCCGGTACAGGGCAAAGAAAAAGGGGATTTGAATAATCATCGGCAGACAGCCGCCGATCGGATTAACCTTGTAGGTCTTGTACAGGGCCATCATCTCCTGATTCATCCTGGTCGGGTCGTCTTTATACTTTTCCTTCAACTTGGCGACCTTGGGCTGCAGCTTCTGCATATTCTTCATCGACTTCATTCCCTTCTGGGTAATCGGCCAGAAGGAACCTTTGATCAGGATGGTCACAAGTATAATGGCAACACCGTAATTTCCGGTGAAATTATAGAAGAAGTTCAACAGCCACAGCATCGGCTTGGCAAGGATGTCAAACCAGCCGAAATTAATCGCCTCGGCGAGATGGTAATTGACGGTTTTCAAGATGGTCAGCTTCTTGGGGCCGAAATACATCTTGTAGCTATAGGTTGCCGTGCCCTTGGGCTTAAGTGAAATCATGCCCTCGGAAACAACGGTCCGCACCATGCTCCCCGAGCCGGCGATGGTCACCATGTGCGCTCCTTCGGTCAGCGGAATTACGGCGTTGATAAAATAATTATCTTCATAGCCGGTCCAGCTGACCTGCCCCTGTAAAATCTTGGGCCCTTCGACAAGTTTTTTCGGCTTGACCTGGACAAGTTTATTATCAATATAGGCCGCCGGACCACTGAACAGGTAACGGCTGCTTGCACTGCCATGGGCAAAGGGCGTATTGTTCATACTTAAGGCCGGAGAAATCTGCACGGCACTGTTGCCGGTGTTGGCCACTTCATAGGTCAAGTCTATGACGTAGCTGTCGGCGTGAAAGACAAGAGTTCTGGTCAGAACAAGGCCCCCCGGCAGGGTTGCCTTCATGGCCAGGGTTTTCGTATCCGTCCCGGCGCTCAGGTCCAGTTTTTCCCTGTCGGCATGAAAAACAGGCAGCGTGCTCCCTGCCCCGTTATCCAACGAGAACAGCATGGGCAGCTGGTTCAACCCCTTGACATTTACCAGTTCCATATCACCGGATGCCGAGGTCCTCTGAGTCCGATACTTCTTCAGAATAAAACGCTTAAAGCCACCTCCCTGCTCACTAATGACGGCGGAATAAAGCGGGGTCTCAATGGTAATGTTACGGGCATTGGGGTCAACAGGTACCGAAACCGGCACCGGCTGAGTGGTCGGAGCGGTAATTGAGGCAGGCTGGTGCTGTTTTGGCGGCGACTTGGCCTGATCCGCCTGTTTCCCGGCCACCGACTGCTCAGAACTGTGCTGCTGGGGCGGGACGGGTTTGACAAAAAAATACTGGTAGCCCAGCATAATCATAAACGAGAGGACTATCGCCAGAAAGGCTCTATATAAATCCATAAAATCTATTTCCTTTACTCAAACAAAAATGCTGCAAAAAGCATCAAGACCAGACAGCGTCCAGGACACCTGAAAGTTTACAGTTCCTCAACAATCCGACGGCAGTTACTTTACCGGATCATAACCACCACGGGCAAAGGGATGACAGCGCAGTAATCGCCACAGGGCCAAAACTGTTCCCCGAAAAGGCCCATAGCGAGTAACGGCCTCAACGGCATACTGCGAACAAGTTGGGGTATATCGACAGGTAGGCGGGAAAAGGGGAGAAATAACGTATTGATATCCTCGAACAAGAAAAATAAGCAGACGGGTGAGCAACGCTCTCATCCCTCCGGACTCTGCGGCAACCGACGACGTCGCTTTCCGACAGGCAGGGCACATCAGTCAAACTGCCCCGATTTCTGCAGAAGACCGGTTACCGCGGCCAGGATCTCTGCAGGCGAGCCTGAGGAGAAACCGGGCCGTACGGTCAGAACGATGTCACTCTGCACGGGAAAACTGTCCCGGTGCAGCCTGAAGGACTCGCGAATAATCCGTTTGATTCTATTTCGATCGACCGCCCTGCCGGTTTTTTTCTGCACACTGATACCCAACCGGTTATATTCCATTGTGTTGGGAGTATAAATCAGGGAAAATCCTTTCCCGTGCAGTCTTTTACCCTGGCGATACACACGATCAAACTCCCCGTTTTTCCTTAACAGACAGGTTTTGGGAAGCATAAACCGCTCCATCACCATCAGGCAGACAGCTGTTTCCGACCTCTGGCACGGCGCCGCTTGATTATGGCCTGACCGGCACGGGTTCTCATACGTACACGAAAGCCATGGGTTCGCTTACGTTTAATATTGCTGGGCTGAAATGTTCTCTTGCTCATGATATGTTCCTTAAATTCTTTTCAATAGACGGCTATCCCGATGTCTTGTTCCTGCTCCCGAGTTGCTCAGAAAGATACTTGCCCCGACCTGCCTGCGCTTATGACAACACGACTGCAGGGACGCCGGGATGTACCGGAGGAAGAACACCGAAGACTGCATTTACCATTTACATTACCAAAATTTAGTATTTTAATCATAGCAACCCCACTCTGTCAAATTATTTAAACCGGAATTGAGTAATTATCCCTTTCAGACCGAAAAAAAGGCCCCGCATGAACACCGTAAATGTCGCTGACCTTGACTGGAACCTCTTATGGCAACAGGAAAAAAGCAAAAAAACATGGCAGGAAAAAAAGGCCTGCGACTGGGACAGGAAAGCAGTCTCTTTTGCCAAACGAACTGCCTCCTCAAGCTATGTCGACAAATTTCTTAGCCTGCTTCAGCCCCGGCCGCAATGGTCTATCCTTGATGCCGGTTGCGGGCCCGGCACGCTGAGCCTCCCGCTTGCGCACATGGTCCGCCGGGTGACCGGTCTTGATTTTTCCGGCAAGATGCTGGAAATTCTCCGGCAAAAGGCAAAAAAAAAGGGGCTGCAGAATATCACGACCTGCCATGGTTCCTGGGAAGACGACTGGCAGAAGCTGCAGATCCCCCGTCATGATGTGGCCATCGCTTCCCGCTCTCTGGCAGTGCATGATCTGCAGGCGGCCCTGATCAAGTTGTCGGCCCATGCCCGCGAGAAAGTCGTCCTCTCCGACCGGGTCAAGCACGGCCCATTTGACCCGGACGCCTTTGCAGCCATCGGCCGACCTTTACGCACCGGGCCTGATTACATCTATACCCTCAACCTGCTCTACCAGATGGGATACCTGCCCACGGTTGCATATATCCACCTTGACGAAACCCCGGCATACAGTTCTTTTAGCGAAGCGCTTTCCGGCTTCACCTGGATGTTTCGCGACTTGACCAATGACGAGACAAAGCGGTTGAAACACTACGTGGAGTCGATCAGCACCATCGCCCAGGACGGTACCGTCACCGTACACCGCCGCCACGTGCCCATCTGGGCATATATCAGCTGGATCCCGGGATAAAGACACACGATCGGCTGAAGAATACAAATTCAACGATCAGGGCTCTATGGGCAGCACCCGCCAACCGTCGCTTTCGGTAAATTCACGGGCGGCAAAACACCAGATCACGACCTTTTTCCCCGACCAGTAGCCACCAGTCCGCTGCGCTCTTCGATAGAGACTCAGGCGGGCAGGCGTTGCCCCTGAGCCCCGGACCCCGATAACATCGACCGGCCCGGCCAGAGAAAAGGCCAGTTGATCGGACAGCCCCGCGCCCCGCGCAAACATATCGCCGCCGTCATGAAAGACCAGCACGTGGCTGTCGCCCAGCACCAGAACCGGGCTTGACGGGTCCGACTCGGGCATCCGGCCGTTGTCATCGACAATCTCCCGGATGGCGATGGTTTCCTGTCCTCCCCCATTCCCCAGCATCTGCCGCAGATCCCCGGAGATCTGAATATGACGCCACTTTTTTAGATATTTTTTCTTTCCCTGGGCAATGAGAGGTTCAACTTCCCGGGCTATCCGGTCTGCAGCCACCGTAACCCCGTAGCCGGACCAATGGGTATCCTCCCGGCAATACAGGGGCTTATCCTGACTCTTTTTCAGGGAAAAAAATGTCTGCCGCAGATCAAGGACACGCACCCCCTTGTCACGAAGAATTGTATAATACTGATCAAGGTTCTCACCCCATGCCTTGCCCCTGTCGGCCTCAGGTACATATTCGGAGTAGATTAATGCCTTGGGCGGCACCGGCACCAGCAGCAGGGTGACACCCTTTTCAGCCAGGGCCTGATTAAAGGCGACAATGGCCGGAGTCGGATCGCGGGCATCGACCCGTTTCGCCCGGCCGGCATGCTTTGCCTGTTCGCCCCAGAAAGGACCGCTATTTAAAAACCGCAGCTCCTGTTTAAGAAAGAGCCAACCCTGCTGACCGGACACAACCGGCGAAGAAGCCGTGGCTGCGGCTCCGGATACCCAGAAAAAAAAGCCGACAACAACAAGAAAAAAAATGCCGCAGCAGCGGTGTCGTTCCATTTTCATATCTATTTCTCCTCAAATTGGCCCCAGACAGGTTGCTGGAGCTGCAGGTCCGGATCGTCCAGTTCGCTGCGGTTCAATCCGTCCATTTTACCGGCCATATCGTCCCAGCTTCGCAAGGTGAGTTCAATCTCATCACCGGGTCGCAGCCGGGCCGCACGGGTCCAGGTATTATTTACCATACTGCGCAGAAACACCACGGCCTCGGAAAAAGATTCCGGATCATCTTTTGATTTGATATCGACCAGATGCACGGAGACCACATGATCCCGATACGGGACGCTGCCCGGCCGGGGCACGCTGGAAATTTCCCGGACAAGCCCACGCACACGCAACTGCTCGCCCGGGGCAAGGGCAAGAAAGGTTGAAGGTTCGGCCGCCTTCAGGTCAAGTGGGAATATCCGCCAGTCGCCAAAGGCCAGCTCCCGGTTGGCAAACTGATAGAGCACAACTTTCTTACCGGCCAGCCGGTCCCGGCCTCGTGCCAGTTCCCGGGAAAGCAGGCGGCGGGTAGCGGAGGCGCCCTGATCATTTCTGACGATTCGGTCCACCGGCTGCTGGAGGGCATGACTCAACTGTTCGACAAAACCAGCAGATTCTCCCCAGCCCATGGCATCAAGTGAATATATATTGCTGAAACTGTCTCCAAGGACAAGAAGTTCAGCATTCATATCCGCCTTCCACAGGGAACCGTCACTTTCAAGCACGCGTTCAATGGTGACGGTCTGCTCCGGATAGGGGCTCCACGACTTCGGCAGGTCGAGCATGGCGGCGATATCGCCCAGGTTGGCAACGGAAACTGTCTGCGTTGCCGGCAGGACAAAATCACTCCGGCTCCATGCCACCCGGCCATTCAACTCGCCTGAGAGTTTCCGGGAGACCCACTCCATGGCAGCCGGGGTCCAATGGGTATCGGTACGGAGGTATGGAGCTGTTTTGGTTTGTCCTTGATATTCTTCCAGCCATCCGGCCACATCGGCAACCCACACGCCCGCCGATTGCAACTGGTCGACAAACCGTTGATAAGAGACATTATGCACCGACTCACCTGCGGTTAACCGCAAGCTCAACATCGCACCGGCAAGCTCCGGTTTGACCGGCGTGGGGACAACCAGCAGCAGTATTCCCCGTGCCGAGAGCTGGTTCCGGAAGTCAAGGAGCGCTCCGACAGGATCCGGCCATGGCGGATCTTCCCATTCTGCAGCAGTCCGTATTCTCTTGTCCTGCTGCTGCCTGCTCAAAAAACCCGGCCCGATAACCGAATCCACATCCGGACGATAAAAGAGCCAGGAGTCCCTGCCGGGATAGACTTTTTCATTGCCCGCTCCGGCCAGGAGCATGCCTGCCTGCGACCATGGCCTCAACCATGATGCAACCGCCGCCTGCTCTTCAATGTCATCTTCGGTCCTGCGGATGTCCTTGAGCAGCCGACGATTGGCCCGGGTCCAGGCAGCTGAAGAAAAGCCGCGCTTACCAAGCTCCCGGACAATTTCAGGAAGCTCACCGACCAGGGAAAACGAACGCAATGAGAATATGGAAGAATCCCGGCCCAGCCTGTGCCACTCCACAACATGATCGGTCACCAGCACCCCGGCAAGGAGCAGCAGCCAGAGCGCAACGAAGCTGACGGCTGCACGGCGACGAATCGTGGTTACCCCGACCTCGGCATGGGCCTGTTGCACCCTGGATATTTTTTTTGTTTTCCGCGGCATGATCAAAAGATAAAATAAATAAAGGGATTATAGGCCTGGGCCGTAAGCAGCACCACTGAAAGGACAAACAGCAGCAGACAGAGGATAAGTTTGGATAGAGTCAGAGACCTCGTCCAGTCCCAGGTCTGCGGCCCGCCCCAGACAACAATGGCAGCGATACTCATCATGACTATATAAAACGGCTGATAGATGATCCCGCCGACCAGCAGTGCGCCCGGTTCCTGTTGCCCGATTCCGGCCATGTTCCCCAGGTAGCGGGTGGCGTCGGCCAGGGTTTCAGCGCGAAAGAAGACCCAGGTGATCAGCAGGAGCAGAAAGGTGCAGGCCACCTGCAGGACCCGGGGCAAGCGGTGATAGATGCTGTTTTTCCCCTGCAGCCGTTCCAGCATTAAAAAGAGTCCATGCAGCCCGCCCCAGATCACAAAAGTCCATGAGGCACCATGCCAGAGCCCCCCAAGCAGCATAACCGTCATCAGGTTGATATAGGTTCGTCCATTGCCCTTACGATTACCCCCCAGGGGGATGTAAAGATAATCGCGCAGCCAGGAGGATAACGAAATATGCCACCGCCTCCAGAAATCGGTTATCGAGACGGCAAGATATGGTGAGTTGAAATTTTTCGGATAGACAAACCCCAGCATCAAGCCTATGCCGATGGCCATGTCCGAGTAGGCGCTGAAGTCAAAATAAATCTGGAAGGCATAGGCAACCGCCCCATACCAGGAATCCACCACGTTCAGGGAGTCGGCCGAGAATGCAACATCGGCGACCTTACCGGCCGGGTTGGCCAGCCAGATTTTTTTGGTCAGTCCCAGACAGAGAAAGGTCACTCCCCGGGCAAATTTTGTGACTGTATGGGTCCGGGTTCTGAGCTGGTCGGCCACTTCGGCATAGCGAATAATCGGACCGGCAACCAGCTGGGGAAACATGGAGACATAGCAGGCAAAATCGGTGATATTTTTCAGGGGCCGGGCTTGACCACGATAGACGTCAATGGTGTAGCTCATGGACTGGAAGGTGTAAAAACTGATACCTAAGGGGAGAGTCACCTTCAGAGCGACATCCAGGGCCCAGCTTTCCATGCCCCAGGCAGCCATGAGTGCATCCCAGGAGCCGGTGGCAAAGTTAAAGTATTTGAAAAATCCAAGCAGAGACAGGTTGCTCAGGACTGAAGCGGCAAGGGCCAGACGCTGCCTAGTGGACCTTGAGCCGGCCGGTTCCAGCAGAGGTTCGGATTTTCCGGACCATGGCGGGATCCCGGCGATCACCAGGCCGCAGCAGTAATCGACCAGGGTTGAAAAGAGCAGCAGAACAACAAAGGCCGGATTGGACCAGCCATAGA
>DRKH01000538.1 GCA_011051825.1 Desulfobulbus sp. | reverse complement strand
CCATGAAATTTTCGGAAAGGGCATTGACCGCCTTGGTACCGACCCCGTTGAGGCCGACGGAAAACTGAAAGACATCGGTATTGTATTTGGCACCGGTATTGATGACGGAAACACATTCGACCACTTTGCCCAGGGGAATGCCGCGCCCGTAATCACGAACCCGGCAGTGGCCGTTTTCTTCAATTGCAATCTCGACCCGTTTGCCATACCCCATGATGTACTCGTCCACGGCATTGTCAATCACCTCCTTGATCAGAATGTAGATACCGTCATCAGGATGTGAGCCGTTGCCCAGTCGGCCGATATACATACCCGGCCGCTTGCGGATATGTTCAAGCGAGCTCAGGGTTTTTATCTTTGACTCGTCGTACTGGTGCTGGGGTTCGCTCATAACTCAAAAATTTTATTTATTTTTTATTAATTTTTTATTTATTACTTTGTTTATTACTTTATTTATTAACAACCTGTCAGCCTTCAGCCTAAACAGCTTGCGGGCTTGCCCGCGTTAGTTTACCTGTCTCAACATATGAAGTCAAAAGATAACACGTACAGGTTTAAGATAGATGAAAACACAGAGTTACAAATCCTGTGCCCAGTTACCCGTACAGTCTACAACAGGTTTAATGCTGAAAACATGCCCAATCCCGTACAACGTAATTTTTGACAATAAAAACAACTCTGCGGCAGTAAATCAGAAGCATTCTCTGTTTCTGCTTATTCCATCAGGTGCACCCGTTCGCAGTCGGGACAGATCCAGGTCGGGCCGTTGCTGATACCCCATTTATTTTCTTCAAAACATTCCGGGCAGATTTCAAAGCCGCAGGTGCAGCTCCAGCAAAAGGGCTTTTTCTCCTTGCAGCAATGGCACCTGTAGCCGTCCTTTCGGCGTCGCCTTCGTTTACGAGGTTTTTCAGATGATTCCGTACTCATGGTCTCTTTAAAAAAAATTAGATAACTGTTCAGGGCACTCTTGAACAGGTACAAAATCAGTTGCGTAACACACTGTTCAGCCAGTCCAGATATGCAGGATTTCCTGCTGCCACCGGCGTTGCCAGGATTTCCGGGACCTCATAAGGATGAATGGCTGCAATCTCGGCCTGGAGATCATCAAAAAGGTCCTTTCTGGTTTTCATAATACAGAGAAACTCAGCACTTGTTTCCACCTTTCCCTGCCAGTGGTACATGGAGGCGCACTGCAGAATCTGGACACAGCCGGCAAGTCGTCTGTCCAGGACGTGCCGGGCAACCTCTTCTGCCTGTAGCCTGCTCTCAACCGTTGTTGCCACCTGAAGGTATGAGGTCATTGCTGCTCCTGCTGCTTAGGGCTTGTTGCTCAATAGGCTGTGGAATGAAAAAAACCTGGTCCAGCCATGCTGGATTATCTGTCAATGTCATCGTATCAGACTGGATTTTTTTTCTCCAGTGGAATATCCTGCCCTGAATCATTCAGCTCTTGAAAACATAACCCGCACTCATTCTTCACACCCCAGAGCCTATGCTTCTCACTGTTGATGTAGGAAATTCACATACCGTCAGCGGCGTATTCCAGGGAGACCAACTGCTCGCCCACTGGCGACTCAAGTCGGATCAGGACCGGACCGCCGATGAACTTGCCATCCGTTATCAGGCTCTTTTTCAGATGGCCGGGCTTAAATCCAAAAACATTTCCGGTTGTATTGTCTCCTCGGTCGTACCGACTCTTGAGACGGCCTGGCTCAGTTATGCAGACAAGTACTATGGACGGCAGATGGAATCTCCTCCCCTTGCCGTCTCCCATGCAACAGATACCGGTATAACCGTCTGCACTGACAACCCGGCTGAAGTCGGCGCCGACCGCATTGTCAACGCTGTTGCCGCCTGGGAAATCTATCGGGACAGCCTGATCGTTATTGATTTCGGCACAGCCATTACCTTTGACTGTGTCAACGATCAGCGCCAATATCTCGGCGGGACCATCCATCCCGGCATTGGCATTTCTCTTGATGCCCTGGCCGCGCGTACGGCCAAATTACCCAGGGTTGACATCGATACCGAGCCCGTACAGAAAATCGGCACCACGACGGTTTCGGCCATTCATGCCGGAATGCTGTATGGCTTCGGCGGACTGGTTGACCGGATGGTTGACCTGCTGGGGCATGAGCTGGCCCCTGAAAAGGCCAGGGTCAAAACCGTGGCTACCGGTGGAATGGCCCACCTGGTCGAACCCTACACCCGAACCATTGACCTCATCGACCCCCTCCTTACCCTGGAGGGCTTGCGTCTCATCCATGAAAAAAACCGACAATCCTGAGCCCCTGCTTCCCGTACCGCTGCAGCAGGGCGATACCATCGGCCTGTTTTGCCCGGCCGGACCGATTCGTGATCCGGCCAGGGTTGACGCCGGCATAGACGTGCTCCTGGAGATGGGATTTCGAGTATGCGGCCGGAGTGCGCTGATCGCTTGCAAGGACAGTTCCATATATCTTGCCGGGCCCGATACAACCCGGGCCGAGCAACTGCATGGCCTGTGGGCGGCAGAAGAGGTCAAGGCGCTTATGGCGGTACGGGGCGGCTATGGCTGTCTGCGGATGCTGGGCTGTCTTGAGTTCTCACGCTTTCAAACACATCCGAAATGGCTGATCGGTTTTTCCGATCTTACGGCCCTGCTGGCCGCAACCTT
>DRKH01000537.1 GCA_011051825.1 Desulfobulbus sp. | reverse complement strand
TTTTGACATTACAACCTTGAAAAAGACCCAGGAAAAACTTGCTCTATCCCAGAAAATGGAAGCCATCGGCCTGATGGCCGGTGGTGTTGCCCATGACCTGAACAACATCCTTTCCGGCGTGGTCAGCTATCCTGATCTTTTGTTGATGCAACTGCCGGAAAACAGCAAGATGAAAAAATCACTTGAGGTCATCAAAGAATCGGGCCAGCGTGCAGCCGAGGTGGTTGCAGACCTGTTGACGGTGGCCCAGGGAATCGCCGGCAGCAGAGAGGTACGATCTCTCAATAACCTGATCTGCGAATATCTGAATTCGCCGGAAGGGACCAGGATGCTTTCCATGTATCCTGATATTGAGATCAAAACCGACTTAACCGAGGACCTGTTCAACATCTCCTGTTCACCGGTGCACATTAAAAAATGTCTCATGAACCTGTTGACCAATGCCGCCGAGGCCATTTCCGGGACCGGGACGATCCGGATTGAGACAAGAAACCAGTACGTGGATAAGCCGGTGGCGGAAAATCAATTTATGAAAATCGGTGAGTATGCCGTTATTCGTATTGCCGATACCGGTCAGGGTATAGACGGGGAAGACATCAGTCACATCTTTGAACCTTTTTATACCAAGAAGGTCATGGGTCGCAGTGGAACCGGTCTTGGTCTGGCCATAGTCTGGAATACCATCCAGGATCACGGCGGCGCAGTTACCGTGTGCAGCGATGATCAGGGAACGGCATTTAAGCTCTACTTTCCCATTACCAGGAAAAACTTGAGCACAAGACAGGGCTCGGTCAGTCTGGCACAGTTACGGGGACAGGGAGAATCGATTCTAATTGTCGATGATGAAGAAAAACAGCGTACTATTGCCTCTGAAATGCTCCTGGCCCTGGGCTACCGGGTTGAGACGGCCGCCAGTGGCGAAGAGGCGGTAGGTATTGTCGGCAATCAGTCGATGGACCTGATCATCCTCGATATGATCATGGATCCGGGTATAAACGGACGCCGAACCTTTGAGCAGATCCTTGCAGTTCATCCGGACCAGAAGGCCATTATTACCAGCGGGTTTTCAGAAAACGAAGAGGTAAAAAAAGCACTGAAACTCGGGGTAAGCCGCTTTATCCGGAAACCATACACTATGGAACAGCTTGGAACAACCGTCAAAAAAACACTCGCCCGACCCCTTGTCTAAGAGTCTAAGAATACCCTGCCGGGCGATTTTCAGCTAAACCAGCATGCCACGCGGGCACAACAGATAGCGCAGACTTCGAAGTATAAAAACAGCCTACGGGCACAGGCTAAGAATCGCCCGCGGGGCTGGCTCCTATTGCGTTGATATTAATACATATTTTACAAATAGCAACCGCTAAAGGCGGCTGACTTTAAACTCAGAACTCAGAACCCGGAACTCGAAACTCAGAACCCCTCTGTTTTCAGATAAACTCCAGGCCCGCCGTCCTTCACCCCTCAAACCTTAAAACGATCAAGAAGTGCATTGAGTTTTTTGGTCACCTCGCGCAGAGTAGCGGAGCTGCTGCTCACCTGGTGACCGCTGGCAGACAGGCTGTCTGCGGTTTCACTGACCTGGGTGATACTCTCGGCGATTTCACCGGCAACGGCCGAACTCTGGGCCACGTTTTCATTGACCTCACCAATACCCAATGCGGCCTGGGTTACGTTATCTGCAATTTCCCGGGTGGTTGCCGCCTGCTCATCAATGGCTGTGGTAATCTCGTTGACAATGCCGCTCACCTCGTTGATCACTTCGGTAATTTTACGGATATCGATCACGGTTTCATTGGTCGAACCCTGAATGGCATCAATCTTGGTCCGTATCTCCTGGGTGGCCTCTGCCGTCTGTTTGGCCAGTTCCTTGATTTCATTGGCGACCACGGCAAAGCCTTTGCCGGCTTCTCCTGCCCTGGCCGCCTCTATGGTGGCATTAAGGGCCAGGAGATTGGTCTGTTCGGAAATCTCGGTAATTACTTCGGTCACCCGGCTGATATCGTCGGCTGCGGCCCCGAGAGCATCCACCTTGCCGGATGCGTTATTGGACAGGGTTACCGCTCCATCGGAGATACTGCGGGCCTTTTCCGTCTTGCCGGCAATCTCCTTGACCGTACCGGTCATCTCTTCGGTGGCCGTGGCAACAATATTGACATTTGTTGCGGCCTGCTCACTGGCGGCCGCAACGTTGTTCATGTTTGAAGACATCTCTTCGGTGGCCACGGCAACCGAAGAAGAATGTTCGGAGGTTTCCTTTGCAGCTGCAGTCAACCGGGTCGAAACCTGGGTCAAATCTGTGGCATTCTCATCGATGGACACTGCTTCGGTTCGAATCCGCCCAAGAAGTACCCCCAGCTTGGAAGCCATGGTATTCATATTTGCAGCCAGTCGACCGACCTCATCGTTGGCCTTATCTTCAAGCCGGCCGGTAAAATCACCTTCCGCCATATGATTGGCCAGAACAGCAACTTTGTGGATACCAGTGCTTATGAAACGGGCAAAGAGGTAGCTGACGGCCAGGCCGAGAAGCACGGCAATAACAGAGAGAATAATGATTGTACGTTCGGTGGAGGCGACCTCCTGGGCCAGCTGTTCCTGGCCCCTGCGCGCATGTTCCTTGACGAGTTCAACCAGGGCATGCATGGTCGTTCTGACCTTGGCAAGAGCAGGGACCATATTTTTCTGATAGTGTGCCTCCATCGCAGTTTCCGCCTCCGGAGTTCGACCGTTTTGATTTTCCAGAATAGCGGTGATTCCTTTGGCAGTTTCATGGAGTTGTTCATGTTCTTTTTTTAGACGACTGATCAACTTCCGGGCCTCCGGAATGGTCTTCAAAAATCTTTCTTGAGCCTGCGTGTCATAGAGCCACCTGCCCATTTTACACTTGTGATCGTCGGTCTGCACGGTGAGGTGCTGCTGGGTTTTATCGAAAAGGAAACCGGTGACCCCCTGCAACCAGGAGAGATGGTCCACCTCCTTATTGACAAGCAGCGTATGGACTTCATCAAGGTACATGGTGAGCTCTGCCTCCTGCTCTATGGCCTTTACTCGGGAAACGGCGGTAACGGCAACCAGCACAAGCAGCAGCAGCACAAGACCAAACCCCAATGACAGCTGTACGCCAAGAGAAAAATTACGAATCTTCACATGACCTCCCTTTAAGATGAAGCCGAATGCGGACAAAAACACCGAAAGAAAATAAGGGGTTGTTGCAAGCTATCGGTGGCAAAAGCAAAGAATACCCAACCAACTTTTAATAAAAGTACACATCGTTTTTTCCCCTTTGTCAAATAAATTCCCAGTAAAAATACCACATGGTCGGATCAAACATGTAATCATTTCGTAACTGTTCAGGAGCACCTCATCTTCGCCCATTTAAGCCAGTTCGAGTAGCACAAGTACGCTTCACAGTCTTAAATGAACAAATCTAAGGCACTCCTGAACAGTTACAGTCTGCGGTATTGCGTAAATTGTGCCCTTATCTG
>DRKH01000536.1 GCA_011051825.1 Desulfobulbus sp. | reverse complement strand
TCTACGCTTACCTCTCTGCACGGTCAGGCCTGATTCACATAGGAATCACTATAGTTCACAGGCCTGACTGCACAGATATGGAGCACTCCTAAACAGTTACAGGTGGTGGTTGGGCTAGTTCTCTGCCCCTACCTGAATAGTTACAATAGTTATAAAACTACTTGTGGTGGACCGGAGAAATCTTATATAATAATCATTATACATGTAGACATGCGGAAGGTCCGTCTGTCTCATGTTAACAGGGGAACAACAACAGGAGCAGGAACAATGAAAAAAGAAATGAAAGCAGTCGCCATTGCCTCGATACTTACAATTGGACTCTTTGCCGGCAGCGCCGTGGCTCAGCCCGGGAACACTACTCGACAAAATATGGGCGGCATGATGAACGGCGGCATGATGGGTGGCGGTATGATGGATGAAGGCATGATGGGTGGCCAGGGACGTTGGGGGATGGGCTGCAACGGTATGATGGGCGGTGCGATGATGAGTCAGATGTCTCCCGGACAGCAGCAGGCTTTCATGAACGAGACCGTTGAGCTCCGTAAAAAGATGATGGAAAAACGTTTTGCCTACATGGAGGCCATGCGCAACCCGAACACCACTCCCCAGGAGCTTGCCAAGATTGAGAAAGAGATGCTTACCCTGCGGACGGAAATGATGGATAAAATGAATACGCTGCAGGGAAAATAGTTTCACCTTCCCGTAGCCGTTAACTCTACCGAACAACAGATCGGATTGGCACGATTGCGGGTCAGACTCGGGTTCTACAGGTGGCGGATCAACGCTGGATTGTTGAACTTTAATTTGACCCGCATTGGGGTAGATAAGGACGGCTGTTACATAGCTTGACAGCTATCAAGGGACAGCCGGAAAAGAGCCGCTGACGCTTGAAATATGCGGGCTGACGCCAACATCTACACCCAAGCAGGAATATCGAACAGCAGGATTACGGATTGAATATACTGCAATGCCCAGGCAATAGAATGAAGGTCTATCGGTTGACCGCGGTGACCGTCCTCATCCTGCTTTTGACAGTCTTTCATTATACCACTCCGCGCGAAGACATTCTTTTACATGTCGTTTTCCGTGACCTCTACTTCTTCCCTATCATTCTTTCAGGTTTCTGGTTTGGACTGCGCGGTGGTGTAACCGCATCCCTTGCCGTCACGATGCTCTATCTGCCGATGGTCGTCGGCAAGTCGAGCGGGTTTGCCGGTCATGATCTGGGCAATCAACTGACAATTCTCCTGTTTAACATTGTCGGTATTCTGGTCGGCTGGCTGCGTAATCGCGAGGCCGTACAGTATCGGGCCAGAACAAAGGAACATGAGCTGGCCGCGATGGGCAAGGCCGTGGCCTGTGTCGCCCATGACATGAAAACGCCATTGACCGTCATCGGCGGTCTGGTTCGACAGGTTCGCCGGACGGTAGCGGACGAGGACAAGTCTGCAGAGAAGCTCGATATAGCCCTGGAGCAGACCATGACCCTTGAATTTATGGTCAAGGACATGCTTGCCTTTTCAAGGCCGCTTGAACTTGATCTCAAGCGCAGGGATTTGAATACATGTATTGAAACCGCGGTTCGGGTTGCCAGGGAAAAGTATCGGCAACAGGGGGTTGACCTGTCCTTTCAATCTGAGGACAGGCAGCTGCTCCTCAATTATGATGCCCACCGGTTGCAACAGGCCCTGCTGAATCTGATCAATAACGGTATGGAAGCCTCAGCTCCCGGGGACGAGGTCATCGTTCGCAGCCGGTCCGAATCTGATACCGTGGTCGTTGAAGTTGCCGACAGAGGCAAAGGAATCAATACGGATAATCCCGATACCCTGTTTCAACCGTTCATATCCACCAAGAAAGACGGGACCGGCCTTGGGTTGCCGATTGTCAAAAAGGTGGTTGAAGCCCATGGCGGGTTTATACATTGTGAGCGCCGAAAAGAGCGGGGCATGATTTTTCGCCTTATTCTGCCGACAGTGGATTCGTTCAAGCAAGACCTTCCCGATGTTGAAAAAAAATTTATTGATACCGGCAGGTAACTAAAGATTTTCGGGCATCAGAAAAAACATACGCGGTACAGCAGGAGAAATGCATTGAAACAGCTTTTGATCCATCTTTTGATCGGCATGGTCATAATGGTTTGGCATGGCCTTGTCTATGCCCAGGACCAGGACGGTTGGGGAAAATGGGGAAAATGGGACAATTGGCAAAAGTGGGAAGAAGGTGATGCCACTGAAAAGGCAACGTCCGGAAAAGATGGTAAACCCGTTGCCGCAGAGGGAAAGGCGGAGAAAAGGTACTGTTCGTCCGATCTGCAGGTTGAACTGCTGAAGCTGCTCGAGGAACTCAAGAATCCTGCCCTGAGCAAAAAGAAACCGGGCGCTGAATCAGAGGTTCGCAGGAAGTATCGCATTGCCCGTAAACTCAGAAAATTTGACGATTGCCGGGCAGAAGACGCCTTGAAAGCCCTCATTAAGGAAAATGCCTGTGAAGACCTGGGAGAGGGTGAAATATTTTGTGTGAAATGGGGTGCAAGTGCAAGCCTGCAGGAGGTGCAGTCCAAGAAGGATCTGAAAAAGCTGACCCCGGATACGCCGCTTGATGAGCAGGTGAAAGTCTTTAAAAAATATGGTCCTCATCCCCATGAAAATGAATTTGCAAGCCATGCGGTCATGGAATTTCTCATTGAGCAGGCAGATGTGAATCCAAAGGTGTATGTACCGCTGATTGTTGAATACTTTACCACCTGCCATGAGATCCAGGATGTTGTCCGCAAGTATCCCGAGGAAACCACAATCGGTTTGAAACGGTGCCTGTTCTCCTCTGAGCCGACCGTGGTCTGGGCCGGGATCAATCTGGCCAGAACCCTTGATAAGGTCAACCTGTTCAACGCCATATATGAGGTTGCCTTTGGGCAGGTCGGGCCGCTCGACTATACGCAACAGGATGATATCGAAAATATTCAAATTGCTGCAATAGGTTTTTTCAGGACGGATGAAAAAGAGGCTCTTCCCTATTACCGTGGCATTCTCTTCGGGGATTCAGCAAAGGCGAAAGAGTATGTGGTCAGCGGCATCAAGGACTTGACCAGCCCCGAATTGCTGGCCCTGCTCAAGGAGTTTTCCTCATCTCTGGAAAATTCCTCATCTCTGGAAAAAGATCCGGAGACGGCAGACAGCCTGTTGGCACAACGTGTGCGTGAGAAAATTGTCAGGATGGAGGAGGCCGGGAAATGAAACGGTCCGTCATCTTGACCCTGTTGTTTAGTGTAATTGCTGCAAACGCCTATGCCGGCTACTGTGTAAGCGGCAAAAGGGGCCTTAAAACCAGTGCAATGATCAACCGGTACCTGAGTGATCTTGCCGATAACTCATCCGGTTTTGCAGTCGTCGGCTCAGTCGGAACCACAGGCGGTTCAGGAACCGAAAAGGGTAAAAAGATCAAGGCGATCCTGATAACCGAAAATGCCTCCTGGAACAAGGACAGCGGCAAACCAACCGTAATTATAACCGGAGCTATCCATGGCAACGAGTGGGCCACTCCGGAGGTCTGTCTCGGTATAGCTGAATATCTGCTGGAAAATAAGGATAATGCCGACCCGGCCCGGGACGACAAGGGCCTCCTGATCAATGGTGGGGCTGGGCAGGGGATGAAAACCACGGCAGAATCTCCGATTGTCCCGAGAATAACGAGTATTAAACAACTGCTCAAAACCATACAGGTTATTATCATTCCTGTTTTTAATCCCGAAGGCTATGACTACAGCCATACGCAGGAGGGAAAACAGTCGTATTATGGTGCCGGCTGGCGGCCCAATCGGGTCGATCAGATGGCCTTGATGCCGGAGGAGCGCTGTTACCGGGAGGATGGCACCCTGTATGAGAAACCGCCGACCGATGCCGAACATTGTTTTCTGGCCGATTATGACGATACCGCCTCCGATGGTGATCTTGAAGAGGAAAGCGTGATCGTCTGCGAAAGTGTGGACAGGAAATCGATTTCATTGTTTGCGCCGGAACTCTCCGTTGCCTCTGCCGAAATGTTTGATGCCGTTTATTCGTCGACTGACCCGTCACGGGTGGTTTGTGTGTCCGGGGAAAGGCGAGTCTGGAAAGAACAATGGTCGGCTGATGATGATACCATCGATCTTGCCGGGGCTCTGCAGGAGGGATATCTGCAGAAGGCTTACGGGGTGGATCTGAACCGGAATTTCCAGTACAAGTGGGATGTGGTTGATGGCCAGAAGCATCTCTTTATCCGAACCAGGTCCCCGTCTTCGCGGATGTACCGCGGCAACGGCGTGATTTCCGAACAGGAGACCCACGCCATGGAAAAACTTGTGGCCGAGAGAAACGTGGTTGCCCTGATTGACTACCATGCAGGTTCCACCCAGGTTCTGTATCCGTACGCCTATTCAACCAGGGCCAGGGTGGAGAAGAACATACTGGGCGGTAAGAGTGATTATGATGTTTTTCGACGGGTTTCCGAGAAAATAGCCTCCCTGCTGAACCGGCATGGCGGAAAGGATACGTCGATCATAGGGTATACGGCTGCCCAGAATTATAATGAGACCAGCGTCGGGAGCGGTGTGGCCCGGGACTGCTATTATGAGACCGAGGGGATTGCGGCCATAAATATCGAAGTGCATGACAGGCGGTACACGTACGAAGAGGCTGAATATATGAAGGTTGTTCCCGAGATCTGTAAAACCAATGTCCCGGGCGCCATCTGGTTTCTGTTCTGGGCTGCAGACCTTGGCAATCGTGCGCCTGATTAAGGGCTCGCTCAACAATACCTTCGCATTCTGAGGCGCACTTTGAACATTTAGAAAAGCGATCTTCAATTATGCAATCCGTAGGCGTAGCCCTGCTACGCCTGCGGTTGCATGCAATCAGATCACTTCTCTAAATGTCCACATTACACCTCACCTCTACGAAGTT
>DRKH01000535.1 GCA_011051825.1 Desulfobulbus sp. | reverse complement strand
CCTCCCATGGTATTTTCCCTGTTTGCTTTGGGCAGGCAAACGTGGCACAATGGGTCAATACGAATCCGGAGGTCGGTTATGCAGTGGGATAAAAAATATGCTCTGGGCATCCCGGTGGTCGATACCCAGCATCGACAGCTGTTTCGCTTAAGCAATGAACTTGACGCGAAACTACAGGCCGGTATTCGCCCGGAAGAGATCGATGCCCTGCTCACTCATATAGGGGAATATGCAGCAAGACATTTTGCCATGGAAGAAAAATACATGGCGGAATCCGACTACCCGGGGCTGGCCGAGCAGCAGGAAACCCACCAGGCCTTTGCAAAATGCTTTGTTGAGGTCTATGAAGAGTTCAAGAAAAAAGGGCTGAACCCGGAAATCGTCAACACCCTGCGCCGGGAACTGACCGACTGGGTTCGGGAACATGTCACCGGTCTGGACCAACGCTTCGGCACCTATTACAGAGACCGGCAGGCAAGCGCAAAAAAACACGCCTCCCCATGATCCGGTCCGGCTACGGACTGGTCAACCGGAAAAAAAGTGTACGCAACCGGTCTGCGATGAGTGGATACGCTTTGAACGGTACGCCCATAAACAAAAAACGGGGTCTGGGCCATGATTGAGGATCTCTCTCACCGGATACGACAGCAGCCCCCCCTCACAACAACACCAAAAAACAATGATCAATCTTTGCCGGTTTATCCCCCTGTTCTTCTGTATCGTCTCCGTGGGCTGCGTGTCAGCGACCCCATCACCTGCCCCGGTGGAGAGCAGAAGCATTGAAGCATCTGCGCCCGAGGAAACCGTGACCATCGGCGGAACAACCTATCCGGTGCCCGAGGCCTGGATAGGCCAGAAACTGGATGCCCCCCCTCTGAAAACGCCCCCCCTGGTCCAAATCCCACAGGCGCTGACTAAAGATCAGTCCAACATTTATATCCTCCGGGAGGCCAGGGACGCCCTGGTGCTTATGGCGGATGCAGCACAGAAGGATGGGGTGTCGCTGCGTGTTGATTCGGGCTATCGCAGCCTCTGGTATCAACGGAAGATTTTTATCAACCTCATGAAGAAAGGCCGCAGCTTTGAGGATCTGGTTCGCTATGTCGCCCCGCCCGGCTACTCCGAGCACATGCTCGGTACGGTGGTTGATTTCAGCCCCGGCAACTGGCGTTTTGCAAAGACCCCGGCCTATGCCTGGCTCCGTAAACATGGCGGGGAGTACGGATTTTCAGAATCCTACCCGAAAAACAACCGGCGTCACCCTTGGGAATCCTGGCACTGGCGGTATCGAAATCCGGCCGGTTCCGGGACCATGAAACAGTAAAACGCCAAAGAATTCGCCTTTGCTTCAGGGGCCGAGAAGGTGTTCTCCAAGAATTTTTACACCAATGGCAATCAGGACCAGACCGCCGATAACCTCCACCCTGCCGCCCCAGGCTGAACCGACCCGATTACCGATCAGGACCCCGACAACGGAAAATCCACCGGCAACAAGGCCGATGATCAGGGCCGGCAGCCAGATGGTGATCTCAATCATGGCCAGGGTCAGGCCGATGGCCAGGGCATCAATGGAGGTGGCAACGGAAAGCAGAACCAAAGTCAGACCACGGCTGGGGTCATTGACGGGATTTCCCTCACGGTCTTCGCCGATCCCGCCCCGGATCATGTTCATTCCCAGAAAGCCAAGCAGGCCAAAGGCAACCCAGTGGTCCCAGGCTGTGATATAGCGTTGCACCGACATCCCGGCCAGCCAGCCGACAATCGGCATCAACCCCTGAAACAGACCAAAATGAAAACCGATCCGGAAACAGTGACGAAAGGTGACCGGTCGCAGGACAGCCCCGGCGGCAAGAGAAACCGCAAAGGCGTCCATGGCCAGAGCCACGGCAATGGCAAGCAGAGAAATCCAGTCCATGGCCGAAATCGAAATCGGAAAATGCAGCTGAGGATAAAGAACGCCGGCTGAAAAAATCCGCCTACTTAAACCCCTCCAGCACCCTCTGCAGCCCCTCGATGAGCTGATCAATCTCTTCTCTGCTGACGATCAGCGGCGGAATAAAACGCAGAACCCGCATACCGGCAAAGTTGATCAAAAAACCCCGCTCGAAAAGCTGCTGGACAATCTCCGTTCCCTGCTCGATCCCTTTTTCCGTCAAAACCAGCCCCAGCAGCATGCCCCGCCCCCGCACTCCGGTGGCAAGAGTCGGGAAGGCGTCTGCGGTTTCCTGCAGACGATCGATAAAATAGCTGCTTGTTTCGCCGACCCGTTCAAAAAAGCCGTCGGCCAGCATAATCTTCATCACCGCAACCGCCGCCGCCGCTGCAACCGGGTTGCCGCCAAAGGTGGAGGCATGGGTTCCTACGCCAAAAGAGGCCGCAATCTCCTGAGTTGTCAACATGGCACCGATGGGCAGCCCGTTGCCCAGGGCCTTGGCCGCAGTCATGATATCGGGGACAATACCCAACTGCTCGTAGGCAAACAGACTGCCGGTTCGTCCCATGCCGGTCTGCACTTCATCAAAGATCAGCAGAAGATCACGATCATCACAGATTCTACGGATCGCCTGCAGATACTCCGGTTCAAGGGGTCGGACCCCGGACTCGCCCTGTAAGGGTTCACAGAGAATTGCACAGGTCTTGTCATTGACCAGCTGCTCGATCTCGGCCGGGTCACCGAAGGGGGCATGGACAAATCCCTCGGGCAACGGTTCAAAGCCCTGGTGAAATTTCGGCTGACCGGTGGCCGCCACCGTGGCCAGGGTCCGGCCGTGAAAGGAACCGGCCAGCGAGATAATCTCGTATTTTCCCGGCCCGCTGTGGATCCGGGCCAGCTTAATGGCCGCCTCATTGGCCTCGGCCCCGGAATTCGCCATAAAAACCCGGTCGGCAAAGGTATTGGCGCAGAGCAGCTCGGCAAGCTCAATCTGCGGCCTGGTATGAAAGAGATTGGATACATGCACCAGCGTTCCGGCCTGCTGGCAGACGGCAAGGGTCACCGCCGGATGGCAATGGCCCAGTGAACAGACCGCAATACCTGCCAGAAAATCAAGATATTCCCTGCCGTCGTCATCCCAGAGTCTACAGCCCTCACCCCGGACCATAGCTGCCGGAAACCGGCTGTAGGTTCCTATAAACACCTGTTTCCCCCTTTGCGCCCATTCGGCATTACTCATGATACTATCTCCGTCCCAATCCCTTCCGGGGTAAAAATCTCCAGCAGAACAGCATGCTCCTGCCGGCCATCAATAATATGCGTTTTTGTCACACCGCCGTCCAGGGCAGACTGGCAGCATCGAACCTTGGGGATCATGCCGCCGCCGATAACCTCACGGTGTATCAGGTCCTCAATCTCATCCCGGCGGATGGTTGACAGCAGCTCACCCCGACCATTCTGCACCCCTTCCACATCGGTAAGCAGGATAAGTTTAACGGCGTTCAATTCTGCAGCAATAGCCCCGGCCACCAGATCGGCGTTGATATTAAAAGCCTGACCGTCTTCCCCGACGCCGACCGGCGCAATAACCGGAATAAAATCCTGCACATCAAGAGTACGAAGGATCTCGGGATCGACCCGGGTCACCTCGCCCACCCGGCCAAGATCGATGAGCTCCGGCGGGCGGTTGGGATCATCGGCTTTGCCATGAATCTGCATCTTTCTCGCCTGAACCAGGTCGCCGTCACGACCGGACAGGCCGACCGCCTTGCCGCCGCAATGATTAATCAGGCCGACAATTTCCTTGTTGACCTTGCCCACCAGCACCATCTCGACCACATCCATGGTTTCGCCGTCGGTCACCCGCATCCCCTGGATATAATTGGGTGTGATCTGCATCTTCTCCAGGAAGCGGTTAATCTGCGGCCCGCCGCCATGGACGATGACCGGATTGAGGCCGATATACTTCATCAGGATGATATCAAGGGCAAAGTTGCGTTTCAGATTTTCATCAACCATGGCATGACCGCCATACTTGATAACAACCGTTTTCTCATTAAATTCACGAATATAGGGCAAAGAGTCGATTAAAACCTTTGCCTTGGCTATGCTCTGCTGCATGATATACTCCGGTTCCTTGTCTCTGGAAATTTTCAATTGAAAAAATGCATTGTACATGCCTGATAAGCTGCTGTAAACAGTTGTGTCTGAGGATCTGCAAGCGAAAAAGCTGCGTGGAACCTCTTTACTTTTCTGAATCGACCTTGTACTATTCTTAATGCAAAAAATAAACCGGAACCGGACAACACGTTCTTTTTATCGAAATATCATGCAAATACAGCTCAATAGACTACAAGTGTCAAGAAAAAAAATCTTAAGATTGCTCATTTTCAGCGTCTTTCTGCTTGGCTCGGCAACCGCTTTCGGTGCTGATGATGCCTCAACGCCCATTCATATCGAAGCCGACCGGATGATCTCCCAGGAACAGGACAACTCGGTTGTTTTTCTGGGCAACGTCGATGCCAGGCAGGGCGGCATCACTATTCGGGCCGATGAAATGACGGTGTATTATACCCGGGGCGACAAGAAAAAGGGAAAAAGCGGGGCCGATCAGGTCAGCAAGCTGGTCTGCAAAAAAAATGTTGAAATCACCCAGGATGACTGGCTGGGCACCGGCAACCGCATGGATTATCTGGCCGGGGAACGCAAGGTAATCCTCAGCGGCGACGCCAAGGCCTGGCAGGGACAGAACATGGTTTCAGGTAAAACGATCATCTACTATCTGGACGACAAGCGATCCATCGTGGAACAGGATAAAGGTAAATCCGGCCGGGTCAAGGCGGTTATCCATCCCGAATCGAACAAGAAAAACTGATGGGCCCGTCGTCACTGCTGGAGACCAGAAACATCATCAAGGAGTACCGCAACCGACGGGTGGTGGACCGGGTCAACCTCCAGGTCACCAGTTCCTCGGTTGTCGGCCTGCTGGGACCTAACGGCGCGGGAAAGACAACCACTTTTTATTCTATTGTCGGTTTTATCCGGCCCACGGCGGGTGCTGTTCTGCTGGATGGTGAGGATATCACCTCCCTGCCGATCCATAAACGGGCCGGCAGGGGCATCACCTACCTGGCCCAGGAACCTTCGGTTTTTAAAAAGCTGACCGTGGTGGAGAATGTCCGCATTGTGCTCGAACCGCTGGGACTGAGCAAAAATGAGATCAACAACCGGATAGACGAGTTGATGAGCGAGCTCAAAATCGACTATCTTGCAGACAACAAGGGCCATGCCCTTTCCGGAGGAGAGCGCCGCAGGGTTGAAATCATGCGGGCCCTGGCCACCCGGCCCAGGTTTATCCTGCTTGATGAACCGTTTGCCGGGGTTGACCCCCTGTCGGTTGCCGACCTCCAGCAGATTATTCGCAGCCTGAAGAAAAAGGGACTGGGGGTACTTATTTCCGATCACAACGTCCGGGAGACCCTGCAGGTCTGTGACTTCGCCTATATCATGAATAACGGCCAGATCCTGACCAGCGGAGCAGCCGCCGATATTATAGAGTCGACCCTGGCGCGAAAGATGTATCTCGGTGATAACTTCAGCATGTAATTTGGTAACTGTTCAGGAGCACCTCATCTTCGCCCATTTAAGCCAGTTCGAGTAGCACAAGTACGCTTCACAGTCTTAAATGAACAAATCCAAGGCACTCCTGAACAGTTACAGTCTGCGGTATTGCGTAAATTGTGTCCTTATCTGAATAGTTACGTAATTTGTTCTATACCGGATATGAAAGAAATGGGTATGCACGCATATTGGTGCGACCTGAATAGTTACAAAAATGGCAACAAATAAAAAATATGCTTGAGCTCCGACAAAATCTACAGCTTGCCCAGAAGCTGGTCATGACGCCGCAACTGCGACAGGCGATTAAACTGTTGCAACTGAGCCGCCTGGAACTCACCGATGCGCTTCAGGCGGAGATTGAGCAGAATCCCATGCTTGAGGAGGCGCCGCCGGCCCCGGAAACAGACGGCAACCCGGACTCGCTCTCCGCCATTGAGGGCAAAGAACTTCCCGAAGCCAAGGTGACCACCCAGGTTGAGGGCGAAGACCCGGCCAAAGTCGCTGAAGTCAACTGGGAGGATTATGCCAACAACTTTGATTCCGACTTCTCTTTTGCCCGGGAAACACCTCCGGCCGACGCCCCCTCTCAATTTGATTTTATCTCCCAGGCAACGGGCCTGAACTCGTTCCTGCGGTGGCAGCTCACCCACTTGAAACTCAACGAGCTCGACACCAGGCTGACCAATTTCATCGTCGGCAATCTGGACGGGCACGGCTTTCTTGAAGCCGATATTGACGATATAACCGCCTATGCCGGCTGCACCGAGGAAGAAGCCGAGGGCGCGCTCCGGCTGGTGCAGAGTCTTGACCCTCCGGGAATAGCCGCCCGTGATATCCGGGAGTCGCTGCTGTTGCAGCTTGACCGTAAGGGGCTGGAGGAAACCCTGGCCTACCGTATTATCGAAGAGCACATGAACCTGCTGCAGACAAAAAATTATGCGCAGCTTGCCCGGGAAACCGGATCTTCGGTACGACTTGTCAAAGAGGCGGTCAAGATCATCGGGGAGCTGATTCCTTACCCTGGCAACGAATACAGTAACGAACAGACCAATTACGTCTCTCCGGACGTCTATATCGATAAGATTGGCGACGAGTTCGTTATCCAGCTCAATGATGAAGGGCTGCCACGGCTTCAGGTCTCCGATGAATACAAAAGTCTGCTCAAACAGAAAAACTCCATGACCAGCGAGTCAAAAAGTTACCTGCGGGAAAACAAACGCAATGCCGAATGGTTTATCAAGTCCATCCAGCAGCGGCAGCGAACCATTTACAAGGTTATGGAAAGTCTGCTTAAATTTCAGCGGGATTTTTTTGAAAAAGGTTCGGGCTATCTCAAGCCGCTCATTCTTCGTGATGTTGCCGAGGACATAGGCATGCACGAATCGACCGTCAGCCGGGTCACCTCCAACAAGTACGTCCATACCCCCCAGGGTATCTATGAACTGAAGTACTTTTTCAGTACCGCAGTTGCCACCACCGACGGGAACGTGGTGGCATCCGAGGCGATTAAGACCAAAATACGTCGTTATATTGCCGCTGAAGACCCGACCAAACCCTTGAGTGACAATAAAATTTCGGAAATGCTGGCCAAAGAAAAGATCAAAGTCGCCCGGCGGACAGTTGCCAAATACCGGGATCAGATGAAAATTCTTCCGGTCAAACACCGGAGGCAGGCACGCTCCAACTAGGCCGCTCATGATGAAACTCAAAGAACAGTGCATTCTTCTAGACATGACGGCCAGCGGCAAGGATGACGCTCTACAGGAACTGGCCCGGGCGGTTCATGCAAACTGTGCCGGGATTCCGACCTCTGACCTGTTTGCCGTACTCCGGGAACGTGAACAGGTCGGATCAACCGGCGTCGGCAATGGTGTTGCCATTCCCCACGCCAAAGTACCCGGACTGGACAATCTGCTCCTCTGTTTTGGCCGCTCCAGAAAAGGGGTCAACTTTGAGGCCATTGATAATCAACCGGTACACCTCTTTGTCCAGATCCTCTCCCCGTCCGGCATGGCCGACGAGTATCTGCAGAGCCTGGCCCGAATAAGCCGCCTGCTCAACGTCGAGGCCAACAGAAGGTCCCTGCTTGAGGCCGGGACCAAACAGGAGATTCTCAATATTTTCAATGCGCCGGAACCGGAGCCGCTCATCCCGCCAAAATAGCTCTCCCGCCAGCCGGGCTCTACGGTATTCTTACCATCTGATATTATAGATAATTTGTGCTAGCTTGACAGCTATGCTCCCCCTGCGCCTAACGAAAAGCATCATTTATCCTCTGCAGTTCCGCATTCCCGGGACAGAGTTCCTCCCTGCCCATGGTGTTGAGAGGCGTTGTCACTGTTTCCAGAAGAGCATGGGTATCCGGCTGTTCCGGATTCAGGTACAGGATGCCGGTCAGGATACGATGCTCCGTTTTGGCCTGCTCAAGCGCATCCATGGCCGCACTTCGACTGGTGATCTCCATCAAATCGTCCTGTTTATACAGGTTGATGACACTTCCGTCGTGGAGGGTGACCGGCAGAACCGACCCTTGAGGATAGTCGACGGTGATTTCCCGGCAACAGGGGATGAAGTCAAAGGGCAGGGCCGCCTCCTCGTGGGCACGGACCCAGGCATAACTCTTGGTTGACGTCGGCACGTTGTTAAAACTCACACAGGGCGAGATTATATCCAGAAACGCCAATCCCTTATGGGCAACAGCCGCCTTCAGCATCTCGACAACCTGTTTTTTGTCACCGGAGAAACCGCGGCCGACAAAACCGGCTCCGAGCTGAATCGCCATCTCACAGAGATCTATGGATTCCAGAGAAACCGGCCGCCCTTTTTTCGTCTTTGACCCTCTGTCCGCAGTTGCCGAGTCCTGGCCCTTGGTCAAACCGTAACAGCCGTTATTCATGACCACGTACACCATATCAAGATTGCGTCGGACAACATGGGCAAACTGGCCCATACCGATGGAGGCGGTATCGCCGTCGCCGGAGACCCCGATATAAACCAGCTCCCTGTTGGCCATATTGGCCCCGGTCGCCACCGAGGGCATACGCCCGTGTACTGAATTGAAACCATGGGACCGGCCCAGAAAATAGGCCGGGGTTTTGGAAGAACAGCCAATCCCGGAGAGTTTGACAATCCGGTGGGGTTCCAGGTTCATCTCAAAGCAGGCAGTGATGAGGGCATGGGTGATGGAGTCATGGCCACAACCTGCGCACAGGGTCGAAATTGAGCCCTCATATTCTTTACGGGTGTAGCCCAGGCTGTTTTTTTTTGCATCGGGATGGCGAATCGTCGGCCGTTCATAACTCATTTTGTGCCCCCTCCAGCACGGGTTGTGGGAACCAGCTCCCGGCTCCGGTTGAGCAGGGTGGTATGAATCCGGTTGGTAATCATGGTTGCGGTAATGGGCAGGCCGTTGAAATTGGTCACCGATTCGAGCTTGCCCGGCGCAACCTGGCATTCTCCGGACAGCAAGATCTTCATCTGTGCATCGCGATTCTGCTCAATGACGAAAACAAGGTCATGCTGCTGAATAAAATCGAAGACTTCTTTCTGAAACGGGTAGGCAAGTATTCTGATATCATTTACAAGAATATCTTTATCCGCCAGCTGATCAAAAGCCTCAAGGGCGGCCCTGGATGTCGAGCCGTAATAGAGCGCCCCGAGCTTCGAGTTCTTATCCCGCAGGGTAATTTCCGGACAGGGCACGCAGCTGCGCGCTGTTTCCCATTTTGCCAGGATACGGTTCATGCCGCGTTCATAGGCCTGACTTTCTTCGGTGTAGGCGGCATATTCGTTATGGGAGGTACCGCGGGTGACGTATGCTCCCTTTTGAGGGTGGGTACCGGGCAGGGTCCGGTAGCAGATACCGTCGCCGTCAATGTCAAGATAGCGTCCCCACGGCTTTTTGATATCGTCCAGATCTTCGGCGCTCATCACCTTGCCGCGGTCGTACTGCCGATCATCATCCCAGTTCAGGGGATCGCAGAGATGACTGTTCATCCCGAGATCAAGATCACTCATGACGATAACCGGGGTCTGCAGGCGGTCGGCGAGATCAAAGGCATCGGCCGTCATTGAGAAACACTCATGGGGATCGGATGGAAACAGCAGCACGTTACGGGTATCCCCGTGGGAGGCGTAGGCCGAGGCCAGCAGGTCGGCCTGCTGGGTACGGGTCGGCATACCGGTACTCGGCCCGCAACGCTGGACGTTGATCAGGACAATGGGAATCTCGGCAAAATAGGCCAGACCCAGGAATTCGGTCATCAGGGATATCCCCGGTCCGGAGGTGGCGGTAAAGGCCCGGGCCCCGTTCCAGCCGGCACCGATGGCAATACCGATGGCCGCCTGTTCATCCTCGGCCTGAATAACGGCATACTTTTTTCTGCCGCTCTTTCGGTCAACCCGGTACCGCTCGGCAAAGCGCTCAAAGGTTTCTATGACCGAAGTCGACGGGGTAATCGGATACCAGCCGACAACCGTTGCCCCGGCAAACAGGGCCCCTAAACCGGCAGCGGTGTTCCCATCCAGCAGGATCCGGTCGCCGACTGCAGCAGACGGACGGACCACAAGGGCACAGCTGTCGGAATGATGTTTGACTGCATAGGTATAGCCAATCTCCAGCGCCCGAATATTGGGTTTTGCCAGTTTCGGCTTTTTGCGGAACTGCCTGATAATCGAGTCGGTAACGGCCTTAAGGTCGATATCAAGCAAAGCTGTCAATGCCCCGATATAGATGATATTTTTCAGCAGCCGCCTCAGGTTGGGGCTGGAAAATTCGTGGTTGCAGAGTTCGGTCAGCGGAATGGCAATGAGGGTAATATCACTGCGCTGATACTCCTCCGACAACGGCCGGGTCGAGTCATAGAGAAAATAGCCTCCCGGCAGTACCATGGCATAATCCTGTTTCATGGTCTGTCCGTTCACCGCCACCATGAAATCAACCCCGCCCCGCCGGCCCAGATAATTATCTTCACTGACCCGGACCTCAAACCAGGTGGGCAGCCCCTGGATGTTGGATGGAAAAATATTTTTCGGACTGATGGGCACCCCGAGCCGATAGAGAACCCTGGCAAACAGATCGTTGGCACTGGCGGATCCGGAACCGTTGACATTGGCAAACCGGACAACAAAGTCGTTGACTCGCTGAATTTTCATCACCGGTCTCCTGCCACAGCCGATCTACAGACAAACTTGAGCATTCTCCAGGCCGCTGTCGGACAACGTTCTGCGCACAGCCCACAGTGAAGGCAGACATTTTCGTCTTTGACCATTATCCGGCCGGTCGGCAGAGGCACCGACACATACAGGGGCTGCTGAAGATTTCGTGCCGGGATACTGAGCCGTTGCCGAAGCTCGTCTTCAGGGCCGTTTTTAATGAAGTTGATACAGGTGGTCGGGCAGATATCGACGCAGGCGTCGCATTCTATACAGAGGGAGGCGTCGAATACGGTCTGGACGTCACAGTTCAGACAACGCTCGGATTCGACCCTGCCGACCTCGGGATCAAAGCCGAGTTCCACCTCCAGCAGACGGTCTTTTAACGATTTGGCCCTGGGAGCGTGCGGCACGGGCTGCCGCCGCTCATCACTGACGTGGCTGTCATAAATCCAGTCTTGAAAATCGAGCTGCTGATCGGCCGGACTTACCTTTGACCGGGGCCTGTCATGGAGGTCTTTGCCACGACAGTAAAGATCAATGGAAATTGCCGCCTGATGGCCGTGGGCGACGGCGGTGATAACGTTTGCCGGACCGAAGGCCGCGTCTCCGCCGACAAAGACATTGGCCAGACTGGTCTGCAGGGTCAGTTCATCGAGCACCGGCAGGCCGCGGGCGGTAAATTGCAGGCCGCAGTCTTGCTCAATCCACGGGAAGGCGTTCTGCTGACCGATGGCTATCAGCACTTCGTCACACTCCATGAAAATCGGTTTCTCTCCGGTTGCCATCAGTTCGCGCTTTCCATTGTCATGGTAGCAGGCCCGAACTTTTTCAAACCGCATCCCGACCAACCGGCCGTCTTTGACAACAAATTCAAGCGGGACATGATTGTCAATAATGGGAATATCCTCACCAGCTGCATCCTCTATTTCCCATTGCGAAGCCTTCATATCGGCCCTCGGACTACGGACAACAACCCGCACATCCTCACCTCCCAGCCGTCTGGCCGTCCGACAGCAATCCATTGCCGTGTTGCCGCCGCCAAGAACAATGACCTTTTTCCCGGTTTTTTTGACATGGCCGAAAACAACCCCGGCCAGCCATTCGATACCAACGGTAATGGAAGTGTCGCCCTCTTCTCGCCCCGGAAGGTCCGGAAGGTCACGACCACGGGGGGCACCGGTGCCGATAAAAACGGCATCATACCCCTTCCCGAGGATTTTTTTGAGACTTGTCACATACTGATTGAACCGGGTATGTATTCCCAGGTTGAGGATATACCCCACTTCCGTATCAAGCACCTCTTCAGGGAGCCGGAACGAGGGCACCTGACTGCGCATGAACCCCCCGGCCCGGGATTGGTTGTCATAGAGCTCAAGTTCATAACCCAGCACCGCAAGATCACGGGCAACCGTCAGGGAGGCGGGACCGCCGCCGATCAGGGCAATACGTTTTCCATTTTTCCTGTCCGGTACCCGGGGAAACAGGGACTCGACATCTCCCCGAAAATCAGCCGCCAGCCGCTTGAGCCGGCAAATAGCCACCGGCTCACCTTCGGCCCGTCCCCGACGACAGGCGGGTTCGCAGGGCCTGTCACAGATTCTGCCAAGCACACCGGGAAAGACGTTGGAGTCCCAGTTCAGCATATACGCCGAACTGTAGTCACGATGGGCTATCAGACGGATATACTCCGGCACCGGGGTGTGGGCCGGACAGGCATACTGGCAGTCAATAACCTGAAGGAAATAGCTGCACTCATGGATGTCGGTAGGCTTCAATTGCCTTCTCTCTCTATGGCCACCAGGGGGGCGGACCGGAAAAGTTTCAGAGAATTAAGGGGCTGTCACGAAATAACCATAACACGTATTTCATGCCAGTCCCTAATGACCGCCGACCGGGCCACCGGGGGCGAAAATCTGATCAGCAGGGGCACCGGCGGCCTGACGTTCCAGCATGGCCCGAAAATCCTCGGCTGAAACGGGCGGGCTGAAAAAATATCCCTGGATGACATGGACGCCGCGGCGGCCCAGAAAATCAATCTGCTCCTGCTCTTCCACCCCTTCGGCCACGATATCCAGTTCCAGGCTCCTGGCCATGGAGATAATCGCCTCCACCAGGGCCTCGGAATTTTGATTGACGATCATATCCTTGACAAAACTGCGATCAATTTTCAGGATCTGCAACGGGAACCGCTGCAGATAACTGAGCGAGGAGTACCCGGTCCCGAAGTCATCCAGCGCCAGGCGTATTCCCAGCGTTCTGAGCTGATTCAGTATTTCCAGTGGCGCCCTGGTATCTTGAATCAGCAGACTTTCGGTGATTTCCAGCTCCAGTCGGTCCATAGGAAGTCCACCTGTCTCAAGGGCCTGCTTCACATCGCCAAGCAATGTACCGCTGCGAAACTGTTGGGGCGAAACATTGACGGCAACATGTATCGTGCGGTCGGCCATGGACGGCCACCCCACAGCTTCCCGGCAGGCCTCATGCAAAACCCAGGAACCGATAGCCTCAATCAGGCCGAGATTTTCAGCCACCGATATAAACTGATCGGGCGGGACAAGGCCAAGTTCGGGACTTGTCCAGCGCAACAGGGCTTCCGCACCAAGTATCCGGCCGCTGACCGCATCGACCTTGGGCTGGTAGGCCAGGGTCATTTCTCTCTTTTCCAGAGCCCGACGCAGGTGGACTTCCATCTCCAGCCGCTCTTCCATGGCGGTCCGCATCTCACCGGAAAAAAACTGGTACCGGGACCGGCCGTTCTGCTTGGCCTGGTACAGGGCCGTATCGGCATACTGCATCAGTTCGTCCACCGACTCGCCGTCATCGGGGTACAGGGTAATACCGATACTCGCCGAGGTGAACACCTCACTGGAACGAATCAAAAAAGGTTGTTTAAATGCCTCCACCAGCTTGGCGGCGACCCGTTCCACCTGCTCAGATCTGGTCAGGCCCTCGACCACCACCAGAAATTCATCTCCCCCGAGACGGGCAGGGGTATCCGACTTGCGCAGTAAGGAACGAATGCGCTCAGCCGCCTTTTTCAGCAGAATATCGCCGACACTGTGTCCCAGGGTATCATTGACCTTCTTGAAATCATCCAGGTCCATGAACAACAGGGCAACCTTGCGATGATTTCTTCGGGCCAGAGCAAAGGCGTGCTCAATATGAGCCAGCATGAAAAAGCGGTTGGGCAGATCGGTCAGCTGGTCAAAATTCGCCTGATGCAGCATTTTTTCCCTGGTCTCGTTGCGTTCGGTCAGATCAAGGGCCGTGGCCACCACGATGGCGGGTGACTCTTCCAGAGAAAGCTGAAACCTGACCTTGACCGGATAGCGGCTTCCGTCTTTTCGCCGGTGATGGCCGTTATAAAAAACAGACTCCCGGGTGTTCTCATACAGGGGTTCCAGCATCCTGTTAAACTGAGGCCGTTCCAGATCCGTCAGAATCTCCAGTATACTTCGGCCGCAGATTTCCTGTTCACTGTACCCCAGATGCTCAATGGCCCCCAGGTTAACCTGCAGACACTGGAAGGTATCGGCATCGGCCACGTAGATCTCACTGGAACTGTCGTTGAGGATACGACCGAGACGATTGTCCAGACGATTCTTCTCCCGGGTCAGGCTCTGGGCCAGCATCTGATTCTCATATCCCAGGGTTATGGATGCCATAACCTTCTGAAACAGATTTCTACTGGCCCGCATCAGCAAAACGATATACAACAGCGCCATTATACTGATGGCAATATGGAGTTCATCCCCATAGGCGGCAGAGATAACCACGACCGGCAACATGGTTGCATTGATATAAAGAAAAAAGGCCCGGTAATCGATTGCAAAGATGGTGAGGGCGCCGGCAGAAATTCCGGCCAGAACAAAGACGCTGAATAATTGATAGGAAACCGGAATATCGGGGAAAAAGAGAAAGGAACTGCTGCCGAGGACCAGCCCGGTTGCCAGTATTCCCAGATGGAAACGGCGGTG
>DRKH01000534.1 GCA_011051825.1 Desulfobulbus sp. | reverse complement strand
CCCATGATTTTATCCCATAAGGCGTCCATAAACGCATCCATAGTCATTCTCCATGGAGTCCCGGCAGAAGGTAGTGCCATCTGCCGGGACAAGTTTGTTTAAGTTGTGCAGGTTCAGGTTCTAGATCCAGTACTCAATCTTCAAGAAACGGAAGAACAGGAAGAACAGGGTACAGGCCAGAATGATTTTCAGGGTTTTTTCACTGAATAACTTCTGACAGCGACTTCCGAACATACCACCGGCAAATCCGCCGATAATAATGGCAATAGCCAGCATCAGATCCGGCAGGTAGCCATTCAATACATAGCCGATAAACGAACCGACACTGGAAAAACAGGTTCCGATCAAGGAGATCGGTACGGCCACATACATGGGCAGGGCAGCGATGGTGGTCATCATCGGTACCAGCAGGAACCCGCCGCCGATACCAAAGGCTCGTGATGCAACACCTACGATAATACCGAGGAAACAGAACAGCAGTGGATTAATTCTGAATTCCTCACCCCAGAACTTGAAGCGGTAATCGGTAAGCCCTGTTTTCACCGGCTCAATGGAACCCATTTCAACGGCACCACCGGTCTCTTTGGCTTTTTTGACCGCAGCGTTGAATTTCTGGGTCATGGCCTTGATGTTTTTACGTTTGTTCATGGCCGACGGAGTCATCTCCATAAGCGTCTTGATGCCCATGATGACTACCAGTACACCCAGCCACTCCTTATAGGCCTTCATGGAGAGATACTGGGTAACATAACCGCCGAGCCAAACGGAACCGACAAAAATACCGGCACCGAAGGAAAGCCCAACCGGCCAGGCAACCCGTTTTTCAACCACGGCAAAACGGTAAAAAGATCCAAGCGGGGAAAAGAGAGTAAGGGCGATATTTGACGGACGGAGAACGTTGGCGGCATTGATACCAACCGGGCCTGCCGTCTGGACAACCAGGGCCTGGAAAGCACCCATCAACATACCACCGGCGGCACCGATCATGGAAAAATAGGTTCCAACGGCAATGGCGCCGAGGATAATCCAGAGCGGATTCATGTAGCGATACCCTTTTTTCAGCCAGAAGCCGTTCTTTTCAACCACATAAGAACCACTTTTCGTGCCGTTGACATAAACGTCAAAGGCGGTGTTCGGTGCGGTATCACGATAGGTCATAAAAGAGGCGGTAAATTTACCGGTTTTCTTGTCAAGTGTAATAGACGTCCCTTTATCCCAGTAATTGCCGCTTGAGGCATCACCAAGCACGCTTCGTGCAAAGATAACGACCTTACCTTTTTTATTGCCCTCTTTAACGATCGTATTGATGCCGTATTTATTCTCGTGGGCCCACTTGAACATATTCCACTGTTCAGAGGTTTTGATGGGCCCCAGCATCTCTTTGGCGCCGACGTCATCAAAGTTTTTCTTTAGCTTGAACATGGTGGTGTTATAGAGTCCGTTTCCTTTCTTGAAAATGAAGGAAGGGCCACCAAACTTTTTATCCACATCTTTACCAAAAGCGTCCCTGTTGGTGGTCAGCATATAATAAAGGGGTGGAATCGCAGTATCAGGGCTAAAACCGGCTTTTTTTCCTTTTTTCGGTAATTTCTTTTTCTCGAATTTACCGTCCGTATCCGTTGATTTAAACATTTTCTGCTGGGCCACGGCGATGTAGAGATCCTGGCCCGGTGCAATAGTGCCTTCAAATGTTACAGTTTCCCCTGCCTTAAGTTTTGAGGCTGAAATAGTGGCCTGGCCAAAACAGAGCCCTTGGCTCATGACCATAAAAAAGGCGAGGCTTATAACTGTAACTAATGGAATACGCACTTTTTTCATGCTGATTCCTCCTTTAAAATAGAGTTGGTTAAAAATGCTGATAAATTGTTTCTCGATCTTTTCTGCCGTAACACCTCCTGTTTTTGTTGTATTTATTATGATGCTCGATCCATATTTTTACTTTTGGATCCAATCCAGGCACCGAAAAATGAAAAAAACACGGCCGCTGCGCCTGTGATGAGGTAACGAGTCCCATCCAGCATGGATTCCCATGGCAACAGGATCGTCAGGACAAAACAGCCGCTCACGACCAACAGACAACTGATGCCGACCAGGGATATCCTGAGGTGGGGAAAACGATCCCCACCCTTGTCAACAAGATAAAAACCACTGGTTGCACCGTTGAACGAAATGACAAACGGGAGGAGTACCGGCAGAGCGGATTCGGCCAAGACCATGGAAAAAAAGGCCAGCAGGATAACCACACCGATCATCCCCGATAGAGCCGCATAGAGAAAAATCCCCAGCGGAGAAGCAAAGACCTGCTTTATGCTCTCGATCGTGACTCGTGCAGTATCAACGCATATATTCAGCATACTCATCATCCTCTCTCATGTTTTCGGTTCCCAGCTGTCCGTTTGTCCGTCACCCGGATTGAGCGAGTTAGTGCAGTTAAACCTCTGTCAACGTGACAAACTTCAGAGCATGGGTTGTACATTTAGTCACACAGGCCGGTTTCATGCCGGCATCGACCCGGTCCATGCAATAGTCACACTTGACGGCTTTGCGTGTCTCAGGATTGAGTTGGGGAATAGTCCATGGGCAGGCACCTGCACAGGCCATGCAGCCCACACATTTATCCTGATCAATATAGACAATGCCATCCTCCCGTTTGATCATGGCAGACGTCGGACAGATCGGCACACAGAACGGGTCATCACAGTGATAGCAGGAACGGAAGGCAAATTCCGTCTTCGGCACCCCTTTGACCGACACAAGCGGATCATGTCTGATCTCACAAAGATACGGCCCCACTGGCAGCTGTTTATTGGTTTTGCAGTGCACCTCACAGCCATGGCAGCCGATGCACCTTTTCTTGTTCAGGTAGATCATATATTTGTTCATAACTCGACCCTCCTCTTGGGATTGCGCACACTGCGACGAACAACAACAAAAGATTCACAGAGATTGATCGCCCCGCCGGCCTGATCCCAGTCGTCAAGTTTGCCGGACATCAGTTTCTGATCACTGAGGCCGGCGTGATAAGCCCTGTTCTGGAGCGGAATCTGCCTGCCGAAGCCATGGACGGTATAGACGGCTTCCGGATGAATAAAATCGGTGACATTGGCATGAACGGTACCACCGTAACTGCCGTCCTCGGCTGTCACATCAACCAGATCGCCTTCGTTGATACCGAGCTTGCTTGCGGCCCGGGTATTGATCCACAGTGAATTTTCAGGCATCAACTCGCTGAGGAGCGGATTGTTGATGGTATGGCCATGGGTATGAACCGCAGAGCGACCGTATACCAGACGAAACATGCCCTTGGCCGGTTTGATCGGAGAGACATACTCCTTGAGCGACGGCAGACCGGCATCATCGAGTTTTTTACTCAGTATTTCCATCTTGCCCGAAGGGGTCCCGAACTGGTTTTCCAGGTTGTCCGGATCGTACATAATCGGTTCATCGGTAAGGGAGACAAAGCCTTTCTCCTCAAAATCCTCAATGGTATAGCCGGTCGGTTCAAGCTGCCATTTCCAGAGATCCTCTATGGTGTTATAGGGAAAATACTCGTCAAGATCGAGTCGGGTTGCGAGTTGTTTGAAGATCTCCCAGGCGGGTTTGGTATCAAACTCAGGTTCAACCGCCTTGCGGCGAACAGCAAGCCGCGGTTTCAACCCTTTCTGGACACAGATGGGGTTGTCCCGTTCAAGATAGGTCGATTCGGGCAGGATCACATCACAGTACCAGCCGAATTCACTGTAATGGGTGTCAATGGAGACCAGCAGGTCACATTGATCAAAGAGGAGCTTCTGCCGCTGGGGGTCGGGCATGGCGCAAAAGGGATCATGGCGCATGGCGATCCAGGCCTTGACCGGATAGGGATCTTCCGTGCGCATGGCATCGAAAAAAAGGTGGGACAGACCTGGTCCCTTGTCGAAATGTTTATATTTCCAACCGACGCCGTCGGCCCGTTTGATATCGGGTTTGGGACAATCCAGATTGCGGATCCCCTTGACCCCGCAATCTCCGGGACCCTTGGGAATCAGCAGTCCGCCCTTCTGCTCGATATTACCCATCAGGATATTAAGAATGTGCAGCGCACGGCTGGCATAAAAGGAATCTTTATACCGAGAGAGGTTCCAGCCGGGATGAAAGATGACTTTGGGCCGGTCCTCGATAACCTCTTCAACAAAGGCCTTGATCGCCTTCTCCTTGATTCCGCATTCCTTGGCCGCCCAGGCCGGGGTATACTGCTCAATGAAATAGCAGAGTTCATCAAAGCCGGTGACGTATTTGTCGATGAACTCACCGTCAAAGGCCTCTTTTCTGATGATCTCATGGATCATGCCGAGGGCCAGGGCATAATCGGTCCCGGGACGGACCTGAAAAAACCGGGTGGCTTTCAGGCCGGTCATGGTCTGCCGGACATCGACATAGGTCAGCCGCCCGCCGTTCTCCAGCATATCCATGGTCTGCAGGTTTAACGCAATCTGCAGGGAGGCAAACATGTTGCGGCCGAACAACACCAGATGCTTGGCATTTTTTATGTCGTAAATAAAACCCTTACGGCCGACTCCGTTAACGGAAAGACTTGCATGATGGGTATTTCGACCGCAGGTGCAGTCATGGTTGGTATAGTTGGGTGAACCATAGGCATGAATAAAGGTCTTATACATGTTCTGCCATGGACCGCCGCGGGAAGAAAGGACCACGGATTCCGGGCCATATTCCTTCTTGATCTTCTTCATTTTATCGGCAATGTAGTCATAAGCCGTCGGCCAGCTGACCTTCTGCCAGCGCCCGGCGCCCCGACCGCCCTCACGGATCAAGGGCTGCTGGGGACGTTCCGTATCGGCCACCAGTGCCGTACCTGCGGATCCCTTGGCACAGAGAGCACCCCCGAGCAAATGCTGATTGCCCTCAATCCATGTCACCTTGTTGTCTTCAGTTTCTACCCTGATGGGACAGCGTACCGTACACATCCCGCAGATAGAATAGACTGATTTTTTCATAGCCACGCCTCCTTATCTAATGATTATCCCGTGTTACACAGGATTATTACTTCAAGAAACAGCAGTGTTCAAAAAACCGTTTACTTTTGTAAAACCTTTGCCACCTTTTCTTCGAGCTCGTCCCGGTCGATGGGCTTGACGCAGTATTCGTCCGCCCCGAGACTGATGGCCTCTCGTGCCGTCTCAACCGTCGGATAGCCGGTGAGCATGATCGCATGGATTCCCGGGTTTGCTTCTTTCATCAGGGCCAGGACCTCTACCCCGCTCATCTTTTTGAGCTTAATGTCAAGGATAGCCAGATCGACGTTATGCTCTTTTACAAAATGTATTGCGTCGTCTTCCTCGGTAAAGGTGTGTACATTATGCCCTTTTTTGGCAAGAATCTTACCTATGAGAACAGTGGCATCCTGCACATCATCAAGCGCCAGTATTTCAGCCATTCATCTTCCTCCTTATACCTTCCATGAGGGTTGCTGTTTGTCCGGGACCGTCATCGACTGCCTGACAGCCGCTGCTTCCGCGGCTACCGGCATAACGATGCGAAAGACTGTTCCCGGGAGGGGATTTCCGGTTGGCGAGCCACTTCCAACCGGACTTTCAACTTCTATGGTGCCGTTGTGATCCTTGATAATGCCATAGGAAACAGAGAGACCAAGTCCTGTACCCTTGCCAACGGGCTTGGTGGTAAAAAACGGATCAAAAATTTTATCCTTAACGTCTTTGGGTATACCGTGGCCGGTATCTCGAATCCGGACCACGACCTGCTTTCTTTTTCGATCGAACTCGGTGCTCAAAAAGAGGTCTCCCCTGCCCTGCTCTTCCATGGCATGATCGGCGTTGTTGATCAGGTTGACAAAAACCTGCCGCAGTTTTTCGGCATCACCGATGACCTGGGGAAGATCTTCGGCAAGATCAAGATGAGTATGAATGTGGTCGAGGTGGAGACTATGCTCGGTAACGGCCAGTACGTCCGTGAGCACCTCGTTTAAATTCAGATTTTCACGGGCACTGTCGGTCTGGCGGGAGAATTTCAGCAGGTCGGCAACAATCTTGCGCGAAGCCCTGGTCTGCCGTTCAATGACTTCAAGGTTCTGATACATCTCGGAACCCTTTTCAAAATCATCCTTCATCAGTTGGGCATAGCCAAGAATAACCCCGAGAGGGGTATTGATTTCATGGGCAACCCCCGCAGCCATCTGCCCCACCGAGGCCATTTTTTCGCTGGAGACCAGCTGTTCCATCATGTTCTTGACTCTGGTCAGATCCTTGGCTATAGCCTCGCACCCCACCATGGTTCCCTGTTCGTCAAACACAGCCGTTGCCGACAACAGCACATAAATAATGGAACCATCTTTTCGCCTGAACTGTATCTCCCGATCTTTTACATAGCCGTCTTCCTGGATTGAGCTGAAATACTGCTCAACGTCATATTCATTATTGAAAATTACATGGAGATCCAGAAGAGGTGCATACGAGGGCGAATAGCCGAGCATCTCCAGCCCCGACTCGTTGATATCCATCAGGTTATGTTCGGTGTCACAAAAAAACACCATATCTTTTGAGGCCGAAAAAAGATGACGAAACTTTTTTTCCGATTTGGAGAGTTCAGCCGTCCGTTCCTCGACCTTTTCCTCCAGATGAATATTCATCTCCTCAAGATGCAGGTTCAGCTCCTTCATTTCACGGGCTGCGTTCTCCAGTCTGCGGTTGGCGCATTTCAGTTTATCGGCCTTCTGTCCAATGAGATAATAGGCTTGAACGCCCTTATGGTAAAAAAGAGTGACCGCAGAAACCGAGATCAGAAGCAGGGTATTAAAGCCTCCTGAGTATGGAGAGATGACCGACCATACTGCACGGTTGCCGGTAAGAAAAAACAGCTGTTTGACAATATGGCCCGCTGCCCTGGAAATCGAAAAAGCGGATATGGCGATGCAGATATACAGCAGGTAACCCCATATGAAATTCTCCGGGTGTTTTTTGGTCAGTAGAAAGGCATAGCGCATGGCCAGGAAGGCAAAGATGATATTGGCCACGGAACCGGCCATATCGGTGACAAAGGTTGGGAAGAGGGGCAAGCCTGTCATCTCTTGGCCTTCCCGGCATGCTGCTTTATGGAAGAACGGTACAGGGACCGCATTCCGATGTAGAGAAAAAAAAGGGCCGGCACTGCCAGCAGATGATCAAATTTTGTGATAAAAAATATAGCTTTATGTAGAGTAATCGGGCCCTGTATTCGACTGTGCAGATAGCCGGCTTCGGGAACAATGTGGACATCGATGTGAATGGCGACGGCATGACCTACAAAGGCAACGATGTTCCAGAACAACATCAGAACACAAAATATCTTCAGGTAGACCCAGCCTCTGCCGGAAAAGGAAGACCTGCTGATATCCCAGTACAGGTAGACCAGGGCAAGGAAAAAAAAGACATGGGCCATCTGGTGGACATACAAGCCCTCGGGAGCCCCATGGGACTGCAAAGCCCAGGCATTTGCCGGCAGGATTAAAAAACAACTGAAAAAAAAGGCAAGAAACAGGACTGTTGACTTGAAAACGGATACTCTGTCCATGGCGGACAAGGAAGAGAAGCTCGACGGAACCGTCGATTGGGTACATGGAGAAATGCAGAGGATTTGCCTTTCTTTCATCTTCCTTCCATATTCTGAAAAAGGGACCAGTGAATATCACCCTTCCACTGCATAAAATATACCAGCATCAAAAATGCCCTTTAAATAAATTTATCTAAACAGAATTCCATATTTTTTTGATATCAGGAAAAATTGCGACAGGAAAGGACGGAAAAAAGATACAAAAAACGCGCAACAGAAAATATGCAGGTGAAACAAAAAAGTTGCACTTTGAAACCATTTCCAGCCCAGGCGCAAACGCTCACGAATTCAGATTCCGAAATGGGCGGCCAAAAAAAACGCCCCGGGTTGCACCCAGACATAAAGTGCATTATATATAACTTTATAACTTGAAATAGTCTTAACAGTATATATAATACACTTTATGGACAGCATACCGATTAACACAACTGCAACGGGAATGGGAATCCGGCTGCGGAAGGCCAGGGTGGAGGCCGGGCTGACACAGGCTTTGCTGGCTGCCCGGGCCGGGGTATCCGTTCGGGTCATCAGTCGAATGGAGCATGGAGATATGACAGTGGGCCTTGGCCGCTGGCTCAAAGTTTCTTCAATCCTCGGCCTCCTTGGAAGCTGGGAGCAGGTCTTCTTCATCCGCGAGGATCCCTTTGCTCAATATGACAGAGAGCAGCGCCGCCGGACCGCCCCCGGCAAACAACGGGTTCGCCCGAGAAAGCAGCCATGAAATCCGAAATCAACCTTTATATCCATGGTACCTTTCCCGACGGTCAGCTCATCGAGGTGGGACGACTTCTGGTTCGCAACCTCCTGAGCTATCAGAATCAGGAGGGTTTCTTCCGCTATGCCCCATCTTTTTTAAACCACCCCAAAGCCTACGCCATAGATCCGGTTCACCTTCCCCTGACCGATCAAACCTTTGTCGCAGATGCACCTTCAGGCGGTATTCATTACCTCTTCGACGATTCCCTGCCCGACGCCTGGGGGCGCCACATCCTCGCCCGCAAGGGCGGCATTGAGCACAATCGCTTTACGCCGGCCCACCTGCTGGCAATTCTCAAGGGAAGCGGCCTGGGTCGTTTTTTATACACTGAACAACGGGGCAAACCGATCTTCGTCGACGGTTCCATTGACTTTACAGACATAACCCGGGCCATGGACGAAGCAGCCAAGCTCGAAGATGGATTCGATATCGACACCGCCGAGCTGCAGCACCTCCTGGCCTGCGGCAGTTCGGCCGGAGGGGCCAGGCCCAAGGTCCTGACCAAAAAGGACGACACGTTCTGGATTGCAAAATTTGCCAGCCGTAAAGATCCGCATCCCAACCTGCTGCCGGCCCTGGAACAGGCCGGAATGACCCTGGCCGGCCTGGCCGGATTGCAGGTGCCGGAGTTGCACCGGGGCGACCTGGAGGATCGCGACCTTCTACTGATCAGACGTTTCGACGTGGTGGAGGGCGGTGGCCGCAATGCCCTGATCAGTTTTCGCACCCTGCTGGGAATGGAGGATCATTATGCAGCCTCTTACAGCGACATGGCCGCAATCATCCGTCTCTATTCGGCCCGCCCCAAAGAGGATACCGAACAGCTGTTTCGCCAGATGGTGGTGAATGTACTGCTGGTCAACAGCGAT
>DRKH01000533.1 GCA_011051825.1 Desulfobulbus sp. | reverse complement strand
CACATTTCCCTCTCTGCCGTTCATCCGGTCGACAATAAAAAAGCCCCCTGCACGGCAAGGGGCTTTTTCCAGCGAACCGGATGGACGAGCCGTTGGAGCAGGCAAGGTCATCCCTACTTCAGCATAGCGTCATTGGTCCAGATTTCCGATTTTTCCTGCAGGTCGGCAAGCCAGTCGGCGACGAGCCTGTTCCGCACATTTGCCAACAACTGCTGCCTGAGTTGTTTTTTTGTTTCCTTGCTAATGGAGTCCGTATCCAGGCGGCGGTCACGAATCTCATAGAGGTAAAAGGTGTTGCCAACCCCGACCGGCTGTTCCGGCAGCTGTTTGGCATGGGGCAGTGAAAACGCATCTCGAATCACCTCAGGAGGTACATCCGCAACCCGGGAGGCGGTTCGTTTGACAAAACCTGTCTCCTTGATATCTTTCCCGCTGAGCCGACCCTGCTTCTTTGCCTGTGCGAGCTCCTCAGCGGCGGCGGCACGGGCCAGGTCAACGGCTTTCTCCTTCCGGTAATCCTTGACAACCCGCTTACGGACATCCGCCAGTTTCGGGACAACCGGTTTCTGAACATCATCGACAAAAACAATGACATATCCATTTTTCAACTCTACCAGGGAACTGAGTTCCCCTTTCCCAAGGCCAAAGGCGGCCTGCAGGAAACCGGGATCAGACGTAATCCCCGACGGTGGATGGGTGCGGGAGAAGAAGCCGGTCTTTTCAACCGCAACTCCGCTCTGCTTGCTGTATTTATCAATGCTGCCCGCCCGCATTATCCCCTCATAGGCCTCGGAGGCTTTTTTAAAGGTAATGCCCTTGACTTCCTCCTTTTTCATGGCCTTTGCCAGTTCACCCTTGACCTCTTCAAAAGAGCGGGTCCTTGCAGGCCGTATCTCCTCGAGCTTAATTATGTGAAAGCCAAACGATGTCCGCACCGGATCACTGACCGCCCCGGGCTGCATGGAAAAAACAACCTCATCAAAGGGCTTAACCATTCGCCCCTGACTGAAAAAACCGAGGTCTCCTCCGCTGTCCTTTGTCGGACCTTCGGAATACTGCCGGGCAAGTGTTGCAAAATCTTCTCCCTTGCGGATTCGGGCAAGAACCTCCTCTGCCAGTTTCTTCTTTTTTTCCACCGTCTGTTCGTCGGCCTGCGGACTTACCTTGAACAAGATATGACGGGCATGGCGCTGTTCCGGAATTGTATACTTGGATTGTTCGCTTGCATAGCGGGCCCTGAGCGCGTCATCCGTTATCTGTACCTGGCCGATATCCTTGTCAAAATCAAATTCCAGATAGCGTAGCCGTATTTTCGGCTCCGTAGTGTACTCTGTTTTATGCTGGTCAAACCAGGCCGCGAGCTTGGCATCGTCCACCTTGACCTTGTCCTCAAAGTCACTGCTTTTTATGGCTCGCACGGCAAGTTTGACCTCACGTTCGGAAAAATCCAACCATTGCGCCACTTCTGTTTCCGGGAGTACGGCAAAAGAACCGATGGTTTCCACAACCAGACCTGTCAGCATATCATTTCGAAGCCCCCCTTCAAAAGAAGTCGGGGTTAATCGATTCTGACTGAGGACCTCCTTATAGCGGCCGAGATCAAAGCGGCCGTTTTTCTGAAAGGCCTTCATTTTTTCAATTTCACGCCGGGTTGCCTCCTTGCTTATCGCAAGGCCCATTTCAGCGGCACCCTGCCGAAAGAGCTCGGCCCGGATCAGCTGGCCGACCACCTGACCTTTCAGGTTCAGCCCCTCAAGAAGCCCCGCCGGAATCCGGCCTCCGAACTGCTGCCTGTATTTCTCTACGGCTCGGTCATAGGCTCGCTGGTAATCCTGGACCGGAATCTCCTCACCGTTAACGCTCGCAACGGAGTTACGGTTATTGTTAAGGTTGGTCCCGACACCCCAGAAGATAAAAACCACGGCAATCAGCAGTACCATTGCCTGAATAAGCGTTGACTGGGCCTGTTTTCGTAAAATTTTCAGCATATCATCCTAACCCCATGAAAAATCGTTAAATAAGGGACAAAAACATCGAGAGATGCATTATGTTCAATTTTCAGATAAGTTACCAGTGAAAAATGCACTCGTCCTCCCCGGACAAAATGATTGACCATTCATTCAAAAAAATAGCCTGACCGTGCTTGACAAAAGCCCTGCCCTATAGTAGAAAAATGCCTGATTCTTCACGAAAGAGAATTTTTTAAAAATCCATATTACTTTGCCCAAGGAGGACACAACATGGCAACAATCGAACACAACGGAACCAGCTACGAGGTAGATGAAGACGGATTCCTGCTCAATGGTGACGAGTGGGATGAAAACTGGGTCGATTACGTTAAAAGTGTAGAAGGCATTAGCGATATCACCGATGAGCACCAGAAAGTCATCGATGCCCTGCAGGAATACTACAAGAAAAATGGTATTGCTCCCATGGTTCGTATCCTTTCCAAGACCACCGGTTTTCCGCTCAAACGTATCTACGAGCTGTTTCCCTCAGGACCAGGTAAAGGCGCCTGTAAAATGGCTGGCCTGCCGAAACCGACAGGTTGTGTATAAATTACACAACTCCAGTAGGGTATAGTTCAAAAGGAGGCTGCTTTTCAGCCTCCTTTTTTTATGCCGTCACAAGCAGCATCATTCCACTGATTGCCCTGTCTCCTGCAGACGGAGCACCATCTCTTCGTGTATCCGTTCCACTCGGGTCAAATAGTCTTTCTGGCTCAGAGCGGCGCCCCTTAATCCCCCCCGCAGGTTAATCTCGGTTAACCAGGTCTCACCGGTTCGGGCAACAAGAAAATCAATATGGGCATAGGGAAAGTCCGCCCGCTGCATGATCCGCCGGCAGAGCTCCCGCTGCTCACCCGTCAATTTCCAGGGCCTGCTTACACCGCCAAAATGGAGATTATGCCGGAAATTACTGGCGTTCCTACGCTCATACGCCTCAACCACGTCACCAAGTACCACCACCCGGATATCCCGGCAGTCGGCATAAAAGGGCTGCACCACAAAGGGAAAGGCAAGCGTACCCAGTACGGCCTGGTTGTAGACATCTTCAATACTGCCAAAACAAAGCACACCGGTTCCACCATTGGCCCGATCAAGCTTGCAGATCACCTTTTCCTTCCCGCCATACTCCCCGACAAGACGCAGCATGTCATGAAGATCATGCACCGGCCGGGTCCCAGGGCCCATGAACGTACCAAGCAGTCCGGCCTGGAGGACCTTGGAACGGCTGCAGAGCTGTGCTGTCGCTGATGGTATCAGGTGAATCCCGCGGCTGACCAGATCAACCAACAGGGATTCCTCACCCGGCCGCAGGCGAATCCGCCCAACCACGATATCACCGGCCTGCAGCTGGTGGTATGTATCAAAAAGGGTTTTATTGTCGGTGATGATATGGGCACACATGGTTATTGTCTTAGGATTTGTGCAGAAATAAAGGTAACTATTCAGGTAGGGGCAGAGAACTAGCCCTACCACCACCTGTAACTGTTTCAGCGGCGAAGAGTATGAGTGCAAAGACAAGCAGGATTGTAAAGTTTATTTCGTAACAAGTCCTTACCTCAAGCCGCCTGCATGTTGCTAAAAGATCATTCCCAGAAAATGATTATGATAGTCGGTCATATCGGCGCTGCATTTTCCGCAGAGCAGGTGGACCGTTCCATGGACCTCGGTTTCGTTTTCTTCCGGAGTAAAACTGCCGTCCTGGTTCTGCAGATACCGGGTTGTGACCGTGACGTTGCGGGCCAGCTCAATAAAATCTTCCGTATTTCCACAGACAGGACAGACCAGATGGCCGGCAGGACGGCCGGTTGGCACTTTGACTTTTTTCTTCATGGTAACATAGTATAGGGTTGAGGATGTAAAATATGACCCTATCGTATTCTTATGAATAACGGATAACAAACTCTGTAAAGCCATTGTCGGCCGGTTGTTCCCGGCTGTCGACCCCGGTCACTTCGGCCATGGGAGAGCCGGTATGCAACCAGGCAAGCAGACGGTCAACCTCATCGGCAGCCCCTTCAAAGAGTACTTCAACGGTGCTGTCGGGCAGATTCCTCACCCAGCCGCCGAGACAGAGCCGCCGAGCCTCCTGCCGGGTATAATCACGAAAAAATACCCCCTGGACCCGGCCATGAACAATGGCATGGATACATTTTCTCTCCATATCAATCTCCGGTTCTCCCGATAATGGCAAGAAATTCCTCCTCGCCGACAACCGGGATGTTGCGTTCCTGTGCCTTCTTCAACTTACTGCCGGGCTTCTCTCCGGCGACAAAATCCGTCACCCGGTTACTGAGCCCGGAAACCACCTGGGCACCGAGTTCCTTGACAATCTGCTTGGCCTCGTTCCGGCCCATGGAGTGCAGGGTTCCGGTAAACAGAAAAACCCGGCCGGTCAGGGGCTGTTCCCCCTCAACAGGGGGCAGGATCGTCAGTCCTTCGGCCAGAAGCTGTTCAATCATGTCCCTGGTCGACGGATCGGAAAAATAGTCAACCAGGCTGGCGGCAGCCTGCTCGCCGATCCCTTCAATAGAAAGCAGATCATCCTTTGTCGCCGTCATCACCGCCTCAAGGGTTTCAAAATGACGGGCGATCAGGGCCGCCGTTACCTCACCCACGTAACGAATACCAAGTGCTCCGAGGAACCGGGCCAGCGGGACCTGCCGTGCCTTTTCCAGGGCGACCATTACATTTTCCGCTGATTTTTCTCCCCAGCCGGCCATCTCGATAAGATCGTCCTTCCGCAGGCGAAAAAAATCCGGGATATCTGCAACCAGCCCTTCCTGTACCAGTTGCTCCACGCTTTTCTTTCCCAGTCCCTCGATATCCATACCGCTTTTACCGGCAAAATAAATCAGACTCTGCAACCGCTGGGCCGGACAGTGCGGATTCACACAGCGGGTAACAGCTTCGCCTGCCGGGCGCAGCAACGGGTGGCCGCATACCGGACAGGTGTCGGGAAAGAGAATTGGCTGTTCGCTCCCGGTCCGCTGTTCGATAATCGGCTTGACGACCTCCGGAATAACATCACCCGCCCGCTGGATAAGAACCGTATCGCCGATACGCAGGTCTTTACGTTCTATTTCGTCCTGATTATGCAGTGTGGCCCGCTGCACAACAACGCCCTCCACATTCACCGGTTTGAGCAGGGCAACCGGGGTCACGGCTCCGGTCCGCCCAACCTGAAACTCGACCGCTTCAATTGTTGTTGTTGCCTGCACCGCCGGAAACTTCCAGGCCACGGCCCAACGCGGCGCACGGGCAGTATTTCCCAGACGCTGCTGCAACACAAAATCATCCACCTTGACCACCATACCGTCAATCTCATAGGCAAGGTCATCACGGATCTCCAGCAGATAGGCATAATGAGCCCGGACATCGGAGAGTCCCTGGCAGAGCTTGATATACGGGTTGACGGCAAAACCCAGACCGGCAAGCCATGTAAACAGTTCGCTCTGTCGGGTACAGGGAACGCTGTCGCTGTCGGCCGCTGCATAGACGAAGCAATCCAGGGGTCGCCGGGCCGTAACTTTCGGATCAAGCTGGCGCAGAGAACCGGCTGCAGCATTACGCGGGTTGGCAAACAACGGCTCCCCCGCCTCAGCCCGCTGTCGATTAAGGGCGGCAAAGCCCTCGCGCCCGAGAAAAACCTCACCCCGAACCACCAGCTGTTCCGGGATGGAACCGCCGTCCCCCTGCAGCTTCAGCGGAATGGACTGCACGGTTTTCAACTGTGGGGTAATGTTCTCACCGACCAGCCCGTCGCCACGGGTGGCACCGGTAACCAGGACGCCCTGTTCATAAACGAGCTCCACCGCCAGTCCGTCCATCTTGGGCTCGGCAATATAGGTAATCGGCTCGGTACTCTTCAGGTACCGCTGAACTTTTTCTTCAAACTCGGCCAGCTCGTCAGCCGAAAAAACATTATCCAGGCTGAGCATGGGATGGACATGGCGGACCTCTTCAAATCCTGCAAGCGGGGCACCACCCACCCGGCGACTGGGAGAATCCGGGGTAACAAGCTCCGGGTATTGCTCTTCAAGTTCGAGGAGCCTGCGAAACAACCGGTCATATTCAACATCAGCGATAACCGGGTCATCAAGCACATAGTAGCGATAAGCGTGGTAGTTGATCCGGTCACGCAGCTCCCTTGCCTGCTCCTGTATCTCCTCGGGAACCATGGCTATTTATCGTCAAGCAGTACACCGCCGGTGGCAATGTTCTCCCGGCTGTCCTCATCAATAAAAATAATGATGGAACCTTTGGGTTTATCGGCCTCATCGGCAATGACCTTTGTCACTCCTTTGACGATCTTTTTTTTCTGTTTACGGCTCAGCTTGCCGGCAACCCGGATATTGACATAGGGCATGACTCGTCACCTCTTTGAATATTTTCTAGAATTAAAAATTTATCATATCAGAATTTCTATTTGAAGTCGAACAGGTTATACTCAATACACAATCAAAATAGAGCGAAGAGGGGAACCATCATGCAACATATCATTGTCACCGGCGGAGCCGGATATATCGGCAGCCACACCTGCCTGGAACTGTTAAATGCTGGCTATGAGGTCACGGTACTGGACAACCTGTGCAATTCCAGCCTGGAAGGATTGAACCGGGTGCAGGAGCTGACCGGCAAAAGCGTGCGCTTTTTCGAGGCCGACCTGCTGGATCCCGAGGCCATTGACCGGGTCTTTTCCGAAAGTACGGGAGCGGATGCGGTTATTCATTTTGCCGGGCTTAAGGCCGTGGGCGAATCGGTTGACAAACCGCTGCTCTATTACCAGAACAACCTGACCGGAACCCTCAACCTCTGCCAGGCCATGACCAACCACCAGATAAAAAACATCGTCTTCAGCTCCTCGGCCACCGTATACGGCGATCCGGCCACCGTTCCGATCACCGAAGAGTTTCCCCTGCTGGCCTGCACAAATCCCTACGGCCGAACCAAGAGCATGATAGAAGACATCCTGCGCGACGTCTACATTGCAGACAACAGTTGGAACATCGGGTTACTGCGGTATTTCAACCCGGTCGGTTCCCACAAGTCCGGTCGTATCGGTGAAGATCCCAACGGCATTCCCAACAACCTGATGCCCTACATCTCCCAGGTGGCCGTGGGTACGCTCAAGGAACTCTCCGTCTTTGGTGATGATTATCCCACCCCGGACGGAACCGGGGTCCGGGATTATATCCACGTGGTGGATCTGGCCATCGGCCATATCAAGGCCTTGGAACGGCTTGACGACAATCCCGGCGTGGTCACCTATAATCTGGGCACCGGTCAGGGCTATTCCGTACTCGACATGGTCAAGGCCTTTGAAAAGGCCAGCGGCAGAAAAGTTCCTTATCGGATTGCACCCCGCCGGGCAGGCGATATTGCCCAGTGTTATGCGGATCCTGCTCTTGCGGCAAAAGAACTCGGCTGGAAGGCCGAACGCGGACTTGCCGAGATGTGTGAGGACACCTGGCGCTGGCAGTCCAATAACCCGCAGGGCTATGGCGGCACAACGGATTGAGGGAAAATTACAGGACAGCTCCGGTCCGGTTGACCTGGGCTCGTGAACAAAAGAATTGCAGGAGCTACAACAGGCAGGCCGCCTGCCTTGATTATGCCCGGAACAGCCCATGGAGGGTGGAACGTAGAACGAGATTTATCCAGCCATAGCTGGTTGGCAGGGGTAATAAATGAACAGAAAGATAGCGGAAGAACTTGTGCTGCTCATCAGCATTTTCAAGTGGTTTATTCTTGCTACCGTGGTCGGAGCCCTTATCGGGGCATCAACCAGTTTTTTTCTGTTTCTTCTCGACTACAGCACCAGCTATGTTGAGGGCTACAGTTACGGTTTTCTTCTCCTGCCGCTGGCCTTTTTTCTTTCATCCCTGATCACAAGAGTTGCTCCGGATGCCCAGGGACACGGCACGGAGAAGGTTATTGAAGCTGTTCATCGACGGGCCGGCCGCATCAAACCGATGGTTGTGCCCATAAAAATACTGACCACCGTAATCACCCTGGCGGCCGGTGGATCCGCCGGCAAGGAAGGCCCATGTGCCCAGATCGGCGCCGGCCTTTCCTCCACGGTCTCGGACTGGCTGCACATGACCAATGTTGATCGAAAAAAACTGGTCATCTGCGGAATCAGCGCCGGCTTTGCCTCTGTTTTCGGGACCCCGATTGCCGGAGCAATTTTCGGGATCGAGGTCCTGTTTGTAGGGGCCATGATGTATGAGGTCCTGCTGCCGTCCTTCATCGCCGGGGTCGTGAGCTATCAGGTATCCTCCTCGCTCGGGATTCAATACTTCTACCATCCCATTGCCTTTGTCCCTGATTTTTCAGAATTACTGTTTATAAAAGTATTTGTAAGCGGCATTCTGTTCGGGCTCTGCTCCCTGTTTCTGATCGAAGCCATGTTGGTTTTCAAACATATATCCGCTAAAATCAAAATCTGGGCCCCGTTGAAGGCGGCCCTGGCCGGACTTGTCCTGGTCCTGCTGACCCTCGTGCTTTCCCGGGACTATCTCGGCCTTGGCCTCAACACCATTGAAGGTGCCCTGGAAGGAGAGAAGGTCATCTGGTGGGGCTTTGCCGCCAAGGTTCTTTTCACCTCCATCACCCTCAGCTTCGGCGGCAGCGGCGGCATCGTTACCCCGATTTTTTTTATTGGCGCAAGCCTCGGCAGTCTGGTTGGCACCATGATGGGCGTTGATCCAGCAACTTTTGCGGCAATAGGGATGGTCGCCCTGCTTTCCGGGGCGGCCAACACCCCCATTGCCGCTTCAATTCTGGCGGTGGAACTTTTCGGCCCCGGCATTGCCCCCTATGCTGCAACCGCATGTGTGGCCTCTTTTTTAATGACCGGCCACCGTTCGGTCTATCCCTCACAGGTATTTGCCATTATGAAGTCCGGCTCGTTTCGAAAAAATATCGGCAAGGAAGTGGAGGAGATGGAGGCCGAGTTCAAGATGCGCAAGGGCAGCCTGATAAGCACGGTGCTGTCGTATATTAAAAAAAGGGTCAAATGGCTGTGATATGAAAAAAATCATTCTCCTGACCAGTATAACGATCTTTGGCTGGATCGGCTGGTGGCTGGGAGCTCATGCAGGCTTTATGACCGCCTATGTGGTCAGCTTTTTCGGCAGCCTGGTCGGTGTTTACGTGGGAGTTCGGGTTAATCAATCGTATCTCGACTAACGGCGGCTCAGTGCTTTTGCATTTTTTATTTTCGTCTCCCTGTTCCTCATTGCCCTTGCCACTCCCTGGCCAGCTCCTTGGCCTCCTGCATCAGGCAGAACCCGTCTTTGCGGCTGACAACCTGGACCTCCACCTCATATCTCCGCACCAGCGGCACCAACTGCTGCCAGAGCGTTGTATTGCTCACCGCTTT